>JAGCMZ010000229.1 GCA_017646225.1 Paludibacteraceae bacterium
CACCCCGAAAAAAGCGGCGATGTGGGCAGCCTTATTTTAGAACAGTTTTTGCAGTTATGATTCAACTCATTCCAGCTATCGATATTATTGACGGCAAATGTGTACGCCTATCGCAAGGCGATTACAACCGTCAAAAAACATACAACGAAAACCCATTAGAGGTAGCCAAATCGTTCCAAGACCACGGCATTACCCGCCTGCACTTGGTAGATTTAGACGGAGCCAAAGCCCAACACATTGTTAACCACAAGGTATTGGAAAACATTGCTACCCACACCAACCTTACCATCGACTTTGGTGGTGGTTTAAAAACAGACGACGATTTGCGCATTGCCTTTGAAAGCGGCGCTTCTATGATAACCGGCGGCAGCATTGCCGTTAAAAACCCCGACACCTTTTTATCGTGGCTCAACCAATACGGCAACGATAAAATTATTTTGGGTGCCGATGCCAAAGACAAAAAAATTGCCGTAACCGGATGGCTAGAAAACACCGATTGCGGGCTATTGGACTTTTTAGCCAACTACATTAGCAAAGGAGTTAGCCAAGTTATTTGCACCGATATTGCCAAAGATGGTATGCTTCAAGGCCCCTCTACCGCCCTTTACCAAGAAATTTTGGCAGCACACCCCACCCTATGGCTCATTGCTAGCGGCGGCGTTAGCAACATGAACGATATTGTAAGCCTTGACCAGGCTGGCGTTCCTGCTGTTATTTTTGGCAAAGCCATTTACGAAGGTCACATTACCCTAAAACAACTAGAAGAGTTTGTAGTTAAAAGTTAGGAATTTTCAAATCAACATCGATTAAACGATTAAACAACATAATATGTTAGCAAAAAGAATTATCCCTTGTCTAGACGTAAAAGACGGCAAAGTCGTTAAAGGCGTCAATTTTGTAAACTTTCGCGACGCTGGCGACCCAGCCGAACTAGGCGCATTTTATAGCAAAGCCGGTGCTGACGAGTTAGTGATTTTAGACATCACCGCATCGCACGAAGGCCGTAAAACCTTTACCGACGTAGTAGAACGTGTAGCTGCCAACGTAAGCATTCCTTTCACCGTAGGTGGTGGTATCAACGAACTTAGCGACGTAGAACGCTTGCTAAAAGCGGGTGCCGACAAAGTATCTATCAACTCGGCTGCCCTACGCAACCCCGATTTGATCAATCAAATTGCCGCTAACTTTGGTTCGCAAGTATGCGTAGTAGCCATTGATGCTAAACAAGAAGAAAACGGCGAATGGGTTTGCTACCTTAATGGTGGTCGTATCCCTACCAAACGCAAACTAGTAGAATGGGCTGTAGAAGCACAAGAACGTGGCGCTGGCGAAATTTTGTTTACCTCTATGAGCCACGACGGTGTTAAAACCGGTTATCCTAACGAAGCTTTGGCTGCTTTGGCAGACGCACTTACCATTCCTGTAATTGCTTCGGGTGGTGCAGGCGCTATGGAACACTTTAAAGACGCCTTTGAACTAGGCAAAGCCGATGCTGCTCTTGCTGCCAGTGTTTTCCACTTTGGCGAAATTAAAATTGACGAACTAAAAGATTATTTAAAAACACAAAATATCCCTGTCAGATGAATCTAGATTTTGAAAAACAAGGCGGACTTATTCCTGCTATTATCCAAGATAATACCACAGGTAAAGTATTGATGTTGGGTTTTATGAACCAAGAAGCCTTTAACAAAACCCAAGAAATTGGCAAAGTAACTTTCTATAGCCGTACCCGCCAATGCCTTTGGACCAAAGGCGAAACCAGCGGCAACTTCTTAAACGTTGTATCGATCAAAGAAGATTGCGACAGCGATACCCTACTTATTAAAGTAAACCCAGTGGGTCCTGTATGCCACACTGGTGCCGACACTTGCTTTGGCGAAACCAACCAAATGACTGGTTTGGATTTTATCAAATACTTGCAAGACTTTATTGATAAACGCTACGCAGAAATGCCAGAAGGCTCTTACACCACCTCGTTGTTTAAAAAAGGCGTAAACCGCATGGCACAAAAAGTAGGCGAAGAAGCGGTAGAAACCGTTATCGAAGCTACCAACGGTACCGAAGAAGGTTTTGTTTACGAAGCATCAGACCTTATCTATCACCTAATTGTGTTGCTAACCTCTAAAGGTATGCGCATCGAAACATTGGGCGAAGAACTTAAAAAACGTCACAAATAATCATCCTTTATGGCACAAATAATCGAATACAGAAACGTAGATATTTACCAAAAAGAGCAAATTGTTCTAAAGGGAGTATCGTTAACGGTTCAAACAGGACAATTTTATTACCTTATTGGCAAGGTGGGTTCTGGTAAAAGTAGTTTGCTAAAAACCATGTATGCCGAACTTCCCCTATACGGCGATGCCACTGTATTAGATTATAAATTATCCACTATCAAAGAAAAAGAGATTCCTTTTTTGCGTCGTCAAATTGGCATTATTTTCCAAGACTTTCAGTTGCTAACAGACCGTACCGTGTACGAAAACCTGCTTTTTGTACTGAAAGCAACCGGTTGGAAAGACAAAGATGCCATGAGCAAACGCATTGACGAAGTGCTAAAAGAAGTAGGCATGGGTACAAAAGGCTACAAAATGCCACACGAACTTTCGGGCGGTGAACAACAACGTATTGTTATTGCACGTGCCTTGCTAAATAAACCCAAACTTATTTTGGCCGACGAGCCTACTGGAAATCTTGACCCTGAAACGGGAAAAGGATTGGTAGATTTGCTACACAATATTTGCAAAAGCGAAGATACCGCTATTATTATGGCTACCCACAACTTAACCTTGCTAGAAACACATCCTGGCAATGTGTGGGATATCTGTAATCATCAATTAACTTCTTCCCAATCCGATTTTATATCGGTTAATTCTACAGCAAATTGCTCTAACACAGCTGCTGCCGAATAATATCGATTCCAATATGCAATTGTAAAGTCTTTGTTCTTTTCTGGAACAAAGGCTTTTGCATATTCTTTCATGCGTGCAGCCACCTCTTGTGGTGTTTCGTTGGTATAAGCTACATTGGGAAACACAAACTTAGCCTTTGCCGAGAACGACAATTTGGCATTGGGATATTTTACTTCAAATTGTACAGGGAAAGATTGAGCGCAACGTTTTACCAAAGGCAAGGTTTTGCCCAATTTTTGGCGTTGCACCATTAATACCTGACGCAAACTTACATCCAAGTTATTTTCGGTTACAAAATCCATGGTTTCTGCCATTTCTTCGAAAGAGAAACCTTCTACCTTATACGATACACACAAATCGTATATAGGTGCCATGTAACCTTTTTCTTTCAACAACTTAAGACCGTCAAAGAAACGTTCATCAAAACATTTTTCTGAATGCATAAAAAACAAGTTGGCTGTAGTAACCGAATACCCTCTTTTGTAAGCACGCCACTTGCCTACCACATATATCCAAAGCCATTTTCTGCAAATGAGTATTAAAAAGAAAACAACCAACAAACCTATAATAAAGGTAGGATCTACGTATCTTAAAATTGCATTCATTTTCGCTATTTTTATAAGGAGTTGTAAAGGTAATAAAAAGCAAAGGCAAAAACAAAAAAAACCTCGCCGAAGCGAGGTTTTTCGTATATAGAACATCGTTTTCGATTATTCTTTGATAGCAGCTTGAGCAGCAGCCAAACGTGCGATAGGTACACGGAATGGAGAGCAAGATACGTAGTTCAAACCTGTTCTGTGGCAGAATTCTACAGAAGAAGGTTCACCACCGTCTTCACCACAAATGCCGCATTTCAAGTCAGGACGAGCTGCACGACCTTTTGCAGTAGCCATTTGTACCAATTGGCCTACACCGTTTTGGTCTAGCACTTGGAATGGGTCGTTAGGCAAAATCTTCATATCCAAGTATGCTGGCAAGAACGAAGCAATGTCGTCACGGCTATAACCAAAGGTCATTTGGGTCAAGTCGTTAGTACCGAACGAGAAGAATTCAGCTTTGGTAGCGATTCTATCAGCGGTCAATGCAGCACGAGGAATTTCGATCATAGTACCCACTTTGAATTCGATACGATCGCCTTTTTCTGCAAACAATTTTTCTGCTTCAGCACGGATAATGCCTTCTTGGTTAGCAAACTCGTGCAAGATACCTGTTAGAGGAACCATGATTTCTGGGAAAGTAACCACACCTTCTTTTTTCAATTCCAATGCAGCACCCAAGATAGCGCGGGTTTGCATTTGAGTGATTTCTGGATAGGTGTTACCCAAACGACAACCACGGTGACCCAACATTGGGTTAGCTTCGTGCAACGAATCAACACGGTGACGGATGTAATCGAACGATACGCCCATTACGTCTGCCAATTCGCGTTGTTCTTTTTCGTTATGAGGAACAAACTCGTGCAAAGGAGGATCCAACAAACGAACAGTTACAGGGCAACCTTCCATTGCTTTGAAGATGCCTTTGAAGTCTGCTTGTTGATATGGAAGGATTTTTTCCAATGCTTTACGACGACCGTCTTGGGTTTCTGCCAAGATCATTTCGCGCATAGCACGGATTTTATCACCTTCAAAGAACATGTGTTCGGTACGGCAAAGACCAATACCTACAGCACCAAATTTACGTGCAACAGCTGCATCGTGAGGAGTATCAGCGTTGGTACGAACTTGCATGCGAGTATATTTGTCAGCCAAAGTCATCAATTCTGCAAAGTCTGCATCCAATTCAGCTTCTTTGGTAGCAACAGCACCCAAGTAAACGTCACCAGTAGAACCGTTCAACGAGATGTAATCACCTTCTTTCAAGGTAGTACCGTCTACAGTCATGGTTTTAGCAACGTAGTCAATTACCAAAGCACCTGCACCCGATACGCAGCATTTACCCATACCACGTGCCACAACAGCAGCGTGAGAGGTCATACCACCACGAGCGGTCAAGATACCTTCGGCAGCAGCCATACCAGCCAAGTCTTCTGGAGAGGTTTCGATACGCACCATGATTACGCGTTCGCCTTTGCTAGCCCAAAGAGCAGCATCGTCAGCGCTGAACACGATTTTACCGCAAGCAGCACCAGGAGAAGCAGCCAAACCTTTGGTAAGAACTTGAGCAGCTTTCAAAGCGGTTTTGTCAAATACAGGGTGCAAAAGTTCGTCTAATTTGTTAGGTTCGCAACGCAAAACAGCTGTTTTTTCGTCAATCATACCTTCGTGCAACAAGTCCATAGCAATTTTCACCATAGCAGCACCGGTACGTTTACCGTTACGAGTTTGCAAGAACCACAATTTACCTTCTTGTACGGTAAATTCCATATCTTGCATGTCTTTGTAGTGATTTTCCAATTTGGTTTGCAAAGCATCCAATTGAGCGTAGATTTCGGGCATTGCTTCTTCCATTGAAGGATATTTAGCAGCACGTTCTTCTTCCGAAATGTTAGCTAGTTGAGCCCAACGTTGCGAACCAATTTTGGTAATTTGTTGAGGAGTACGGATACCAGCAACTACGTCTTCACCTTGAGCGTTGATTAGGTATTCACCAACAAACAAGTTTTCGCCAGTAGCAGCGTCACGGCTAAATGCTACACCAGTAGCAGAGGTTTCGCCCATGTTACCGAACACCATGGCTTGTACGTTAACAGCTGTACCCCAGTCTGCTGGGATACCTTCCATTTTACGATACAAGATAGCACGTTCGTTCATCCAGCTATCG
>JAGCMZ010000230.1 GCA_017646225.1 Paludibacteraceae bacterium
AACCAAATTGGTATAGTCGCTTTTTGTTTCGATGGTGGCATCGCGACCCGTAACGGTTACCTCAAATGTAGGATTGGCATGTACGGTAATGTTCCATTGCTCGTCGCGTGTACCTTCTTCTGTGGTAATTACACATAGAATGCTGTTGACATTTTTGGTGCTTAAGTGTTCGCAATGTATCGATGTGCCCGTTATAATGGGTTTGCCAATGCTTGTTCTACTGTCGTCTTCGCCTAATAAATACCAAGCATAACTGCCTTGTTTAGAAGGTGTAAGGGTTACTACATCGGTTTCGCATTGTGTTAAATTGATGGGATCGTATACATTAACAGTAATGTATTCGTAGTGTATTTTGCCTTGACCTAGGTCTACCTCGCACGTATAATGTTGTGTTTTGTCCACTACAATGGTAAGGGTTGGAGTGGTCACTTGTTGTCCATTTTCGTCCAATACAGGGTTGCCGTCTTGGTCAAACCATTTGTATCCTAAACCAGTAACATTGGGTTCTATAGTTTGGGAAGATCCTTTTAAAAACTCTACTTCCCAATTTTCTTCGTTTTTACATTCGCTAGCAACAACGGTAAAGTATTCTTCTGCTAGAATAATTTCTGTGTTATTTTCGTTACTGTATACAGCTTGGAAAATGATGTTATCTAGTGCAAAATCGTTTCCTCCCCAACCTTTGGTATGATTGATTAGTTGAATTTCTGCTTGTGGATAGTCGTTGTCGGCTGTCCAATTTTGTCCCATGCCAAATTGTTGCCAAGTGGTGTTGTTAATAATCTGATTACTAATTAAAGGCTCGGTTTTAATAACATTGCCTGCCTCGTCTTTTAATAGTAAATTAAAGGTGATGTTGGCAAAGTTGCTACTGCCAATAGTAATACCCGAAAAGGCAAATTGATAGGCTTGTCCCTTAACAATAGAACCGTTTAGGATGGCCGCATACGATATGGTAATATTTTCAGGTTCATAATCGTCGCCATCGCATTCCAAGTAATGATTGCCACTGGTGCTGGCATCAGAACTAATGCGATAATATCCATTCTTGTCGTCCTGTGCTCCTTGTCTTTGTGGAAAATCCTCGTCAAGCTCATAGAATGTATACGAACTGGTAAATCCGTTATAATGGTTGTTGGTAGATTGGGTATCTTCAAAATCGCCATTGGGCATCATGTTATACTCCAATATAGGTTCACCTTCGTTGTTGGCTGCTTTGATGGCAAGGCATTTGTATTCTTTTGTGGTTTCCTGGTTCAATAGGTCTTTCATGCTGGGTGCACGCAGACCGCTTCCGTCTGCTTGAATCCACATGTAACTATCGGCAGTTGTTGTGGGGATAAGTTCAAATTCTTCGCCAATACAAACTGCTTGCTCGGGATGATGGATTTCATCAGGACAATTGTATGTGCCATAGGTATGGGTTTCGATGGCGCACAAGGGTGCATCGATGCTACTTTGTGGGTTGGGGTTACGATATACTCTACAAATGTATTTTTCGTCTTCTACAATGTCATTAATGGTAATGGAGATGCTTTGCCCTTCTTGTGTAGTGCCGTCAGGCATGGTCCATTCGTAGCGATCGCCTTGTGTATTGGCTGTAATGGTATGTTCTTCTAGAACACAAATCTCGTCGTTGTATGACTGGTTACAATCGGATGTGATAATTTCGTGTTTTTCGATATAAGTAGTAGTACCATCAACAACAGTACAAGTGTAAATTTTTGATTCGTAGTTTGCCGAGGCTACTTGGATGGTGGCTCCGCTTTCGCCTGTATCCCATGTGTAGGATGAGCCAGTGTTTTTTGCGGTAAGTGCAAAAGGACTATCTTTACATACACTATACGTATATTCTTGAGTTTCGGTGTTGCCACAATCGGTTCTGGTGGTAACTGTCATGGATGCTGTTGCTTTGTCGCAAACTTCGCTATATTTTACCTCTACATTATAGGTTTTGGTTTGGCCAGGAGTACTGTTTGGGGTAACGGTAAGACTCTCTGAACTAGCGGTTTGTGGTCCTGTATTAGGGTCTGACCATAGCCATGTATACTGAGCATTAGAGGGTGGCATCATAGCCATATTATTATCAGTTACAAAACCTACACTTACTTGGGTATTCGTTCCAGGGCACAATGATTCGTCGTTCAATACAGCATTGTATTTTTTATCGACAGTGAGTTTGAAGTTTTCTTCCACTTCAGAACCTTCGGTGGTACGGTTGGCGCCAAAGTAGATGGCGTCAATGGCAAAGTCGTTGCCATCTACCACATTCATGTTAGTGGTATTTTGAATTCTGATTTCGGCCCAAGTGTTGCTCGCTGCCGTATATGTGGCTTTAAATTCTTCCCATACACCTAAATTTTCACTTACGCGTAAATATCCCTCGTTGGTACTGTTCTCTGGTCGTAGTGGTACCCATTGACCATTGGTATCTTGGGTTTTGATTTGGAAACGCAAATTAGGTAATGAGTTGGTACCATGATTCTTTGCGAAGTATAACGAGTCTATGTTAGCTACTTGGCAACTGAATTCGTAGGTAACTCCTTGTTTTAGTTGTAATTCTCTGACAAAGAAGAAGGTAAATTCGCTACTGTTGGTTCTTCCATCCACTACCAATAAATGTGTGCCTTCATATGGTTTTATGTATTGAAAGTAATTAGGTTTAACCAGTTTAGCATTTGTTGCAGTAGTGTAGTTTCCTGGGTCACAAACGCCATTTTGATCGAAATTATCAAACTCATATTGAATATTTAGCGTTCTTCCTGTAAGTGGGTCGTATTTAGAATCCGAGAAGCGTGATCCTTTCCATTGGTTGCGGTCAACATTAAAGCCACCATAAGTAAGCAAGTTGCCTGTACTGACAGGATTTCCACTGGTTCCCACCACGCAGGTGTATTCGCCGGGATCGGATGCGGTGTATTCTTGGCTCGTGGCGCCTGTAATTTCTACGCCGTTCCTTTTCCATTGATGGCTATCGCCAGCCGAAGCCCTGAAGGTATGGCTTTGGCCCTCGCAAATGGTTTTGTCTTCTTTGTAGGTGACAGCATAGCTGCTAGCGCATAGGCATAAAATACCCGCTAATAGAGCAATACGATTTTTCATAGTTTTTAGGATGTATTAAGGTGCAAAGGTAGGTATAAATTATTGCTTTTTCAAACCTCAAGGCAATATTAACATCTTACAACCCTTAAACATTATTAAAAATAGCAATAGAAAGAAATGCGATGAGCTTGTTTGCCAAAAAAATACTATCTTCGCAATCGCTAGTAAACTGTCGCTAGTATATTAACGACAAGCAACAAGTGACAATCAACAATCAACAATAAAAAAACATGGAAAAATTAAGTTACGCATTGGGCTTAAGCATTGGTAATAATTTGCTTAGCAGTGGAATTAGAGATCTAAACATCGAAAAATTTAACCAAGCTATTCAAGACGTTTTGGGTGGTGTTCAACCTGAAATGACCTACGAAGAAGCTAAAACTACCTTGGACAAATTCTTTAAAGATTTGGCCGATAAAATCAACGCTCAAAACATTCAAGTGGGCAAAGATTTCTTGGAAAACAACGCTAAAAAGGAAGGTGTAGTTTGTTTGCCTAGCGGTTTGCAATACCAAGTGTTGCAAGTAGGTAATGGTAAAAAACCAGGTGCTACCGATAAAGTTCGTTGCCACTATCATGGTATGTTGTTAGATGGTACTGTATTTGACAGCTCTATTCAACGTGGCGAACCAGCAGAATTTGGTGTAAACCAAGTAATTCAAGGTTGGGTAGAAGCCCTTCAATTGATGCAAGAAGGGGCTAAATGGCGTTTGTTTATTCCATCGGATATGGCATACGGTGCACGTGGCGCAGGTCAATCTATTCCTCCTCACGCTACCCTTATTTTCGATGTAGAATTAATTAAGGTATTGTAATATGAAATTCAAAATTTGTTTGGCTTTGGTTTTGTTGTTGCCTTTATCGGTAATGGCAAAGAAAAAGTCGACCAAAAACAAGCAAGCCCCTAAGGTTGAGTTGGCAACTGCTGTCGATTCGGCAAGCTATGCTTTGGGTATTTACATGGGAGCTAAAAGTGCCTATGCCATTGAGCAACAAAATTTAAAAGCCGATGTTTTTGCCAGGGCTTATAACGATGCTTTGTTTGGTGCAGAAACCATTATGACTCCAGAATTTGCTAGTGCATATTTGGATGAGTATGGTAAAAAACTGGTAGAACAAGAAAACGAAGCACGTAAAAAAGCACAAGCCGACTTTTTTGCCGAAAATAAAAAGCGAGAAGGAGTTGTAGAGACGGCTTCTGGCTTGCAATACCAAGTGGTAAAAGCAGGAGTTGGCGATTTTCCTGCCCCTAATAGCAAGGTAAGGGTACATTACGAGGGCTTTTTGTTGGACGGAACAAAATTTGATAGCTCCATTGATAGAGGCAAACCCATTGATTTTAACTTGGATAGGGTAATTAAAGGTTGGGCAGAAGGCGTTGCTTTGATGCAGCCCGGTGCTAAATATACCTTGTATATCCCTTACGATTTGGGTTATGGCGCACAAGGAGCCGGCAACGTTATTAAACCTTATTCTGCCCTTATTTTTGAGGTAGAGCTAATTGAAATTTTATCTAAATAAAACGATATGAAAAAAACAGTAGTAACATTGATGGCAGCAGCTTTGATGGCTGTAACCATTACATCTTGCCAACACAAGTATACGGCTAAAATGGAAAATATGAACGATACCTTGTCGTATGCATTGGGTGTGGCACAATCAAGTGGTTTGCTTCCTTTCTTGAGCGATACTTATGCTATCGATTCAACTCAATTGGATAATGTAATTGCAGGTATTTCGGATGTAGCGCAAGCATCGTCAGAAAAACAAGAAGCAGAACAATTGGGTAAATCGTTGGGATTGCAAATTAAAGTACACATGTTCAAAGCATTGAACTATCGTTTCTTTGGCAACGATTCAACTCAATTCATCAACGAATCGTTGTTCTTTGATACTTTCGATAAAGTAGCTAAAGGCGATAGCATGGGCATTATGAATACCATCGAAGCCAACTACTATGTAAACACCATTGCAAAACGCATCAACATCGATTCAATGGAAGTTACCCCTGCTATTGCAGATTCATTGTCGATGGCTTATGATGTATTGAATGCCAATACTT
The DNA here is from genome assembly GCA_017646225.1 of Paludibacteraceae bacterium. Classification (GTDB taxonomy): domain Bacteria; phylum Bacteroidota; class Bacteroidia; order Bacteroidales; family Paludibacteraceae; genus Enterocola. The sequence continues at coordinate 5,165 of JAGCMZ010000230.1, forward strand.
TGGTAAAAAGCTTGAACCAAGACCGTCAATTTGAACCTGCTTCTATTAAAGCTTTATTGAAATCGATTCAAGAAACAGCTAAAATTACCAACAGCAAAGACATGGCAGAAGTTGTAGGTGTGAGCGTAGGTTTGCAAATTAAAGAACAAATGTTCCCTATGATTGAGCAAGAATTCTTTGCCGATTCAACCGACTTTAATCGCGATAACTTTTTTGCCGCTTTCTTTGCTTCTATCAAAGGCGAAGATTTGTTGCTTGACGAAATGGAAGCGGGCGCTATCTTGCGTCGCGAAGGTCAAAAGATGCTTGACCAACGCATGGAAGAAGAATTTGGTGAAAACAAAGCTGCTGGTATTGCTTTCTTGGAAGAAAACAAAAAACAAGAAGGTGTGAAAGAAACAGCTAGCGGTTTGCAATACCTAGTGCTAAAAGAAGGTAAAGGTGATAATCCTACTGCTACTAGTGTGGTTAAAGTACACTATCATGGTACCTTAATTGATGGTACTGTATTTGATAGCTCTGTAAACCGTGGTACTCCAGCCGAATTCCCCTTGAATCAAGTAATTGCTGGATGGACCGAAGGTCTTCAACTAATGAATAAAGGCGCTAAATATCGTTTCTTTATTCCTCAAGAATTGGGCTATGGTGGCCAAGATAGAGGGGTGATTAAACCTTTCTCGGTGTTGATTTTCGATGTAGAATTGTTGGATATAGTGAAGTAAAAATTCTTTAAGGGTAATTTTCTCGTTGCCCCGAATTGATGACTTAATATGTAAATACCCTGTGTGTTGTTAGATGACATGCAGGGTATTTTCGTAATTTTTTGTACTTTTGCGCCATGATGTTTGTAGATAAAGATACCATTTGTGCGGTTTCTACGCCTGCGGGAGTGGGTGGGGTAGCCATAGTACGTATTTCTGGCGATAAGGCCATTGCCATTGCCGATAGCGTGTTGCAACTTTCTAAACCTTTGGCCGATAAAAAGGCGAATACGGTTTCGTTTGGCAGGTTGCTACGCAAGTCACAAGTCGACTCGCCAAATCACCAAATCACCGAATCGCCAACAGAAATCTTAGATGAGGTATTGGTAAGTTTGTTTAGAGCTCCCCATTCGTTTACGGGCGAGGATGTGGTAGAAATTGCCGTGCATGGTTCGGTGTATGTGCAACGCGAAGCCATTAAGTTATTGTTGTCGGCAGGTTGTCGCATGGCAGACCACGGTGAGTTTACCAAACGTGCCTTTATGAAC
>JAGCMZ010000231.1 GCA_017646225.1 Paludibacteraceae bacterium
AAATACATGGACATCAAAGCCATCTACCACTTGCTTGCCGACCACTTTGACATCATCTACTTCTCGGCACGTAAGTTGAGTTTCTCTAAAGGTGGTATCATTACCAGCAAGGACCCCAAATACACCAAAATGATGATGGAGTACATTCCTTTGTACGAAGGTTTCTTGACCTACGGCGGTATCGATGTGCGCACCATGGAATCGATGGCACAAGGTTTGTACGAAAGTTTGGACATGGAATACATTAACCAAGGACCCGAATTTATCAACTATTTGGCAAAAGAACTAGACGACTACGGCGTGCCTGTCATTTTGCCTGCAGGCGGTTTGGGTTGCCACTTGAACGCAGGTGCATTTGTGCCTAACGTTCCTCACAACCAATATCCTGCCGCTGCTGTTGCCACTGCCTTGTACATTGCGGGTGGTATCAGGGGTATGGAACGTGGTACTTTGTCGGAACAACGCAACCCCGACGGTACAGAGCCTTACTCAGAATTAGAATTGATGCGCTTGGCAGTTCCCCGTCGTGTATATACCCTATCGCAACTAAAATACGTTGCCGACCGTGTTAAATGGGTATGGGACAACCGCGAACTAATTGGTGGTTTGGAATGGGTAGAAGAACCTTCTGTATTGCGTTTCTTCTTTGGTCGATTGAAAGAAATTGGCTACTGGCAAGAACAATTGGCAGAGAAATTTAGAAAAGACTTTGGCGATAGTTTGTAAGCATTCTCTATCGCATATACAACAAGGGGCGGAACCATTCGAGTTCTGCCCTTTCATTTTGCTTATTACTTTAACGGTTCGGCATGCACCGACAAATTGGTACCCTCGCCGTATTTTTCTTTGAGTTTTTTTTCGACTAACGAAGTTATGTGATGTGCCTCGTTAAGCGATAAATTGCCATCCATACGAATGTGCACCTCGATGGCATAATTACTACCAACTCGGCGAGTGCGCAAATGATGTGGTTCTGACACGCCATCGACCGATAAAATAAGTTGCTTTATTTCTTCTTGAACTGTTTTTGGCAAGGCATGCTCCAACAGCTCTTGCAGGCTGCCATTCAAAATGCTAATTGCCACTTTGACGATAAAGATACTTACCACAACAGCAGCGATGGGGTCTAACACTGCCCATTTTTCGCCACCTAAAATGGCGCCACCAATACCCAACAATGTGCCAATAGACGAGAAAGCATCACTCCTATGATGCCATGCATTGGCTACAACGGCTTGCGAATTTAACTTTTTACCCTTTATTACTGTGTACCAATAAACCGCCTCTTTAGAGACGATGGACACTGCAGCTGCTATTAAGGCTATATAGCCTGGAGACGATAACACTTGTCCGTTATACACCGCATAAATAGAGGTAGCCCCTTGGTAAAAGATGCCTATGCCTACAGCCAGCAACACCGCCCCAATGATGGCAGTTGCTAAAGTTTCAAACTTTCCGTGACCGTAGCGATGGTCCTTATCGGCTGGTTTAGACGATATTTTTACAAAGACCAATACCAGGATGTCGGTTACAAAATCGGACAAAGAGTGCACCGCATCGGCTATCATAGCCGCACTATGTCCTACTATACCACTTACAAATTTAAAAATAAGCAACAGAAAGTTTACAAAACTACCCACTATGGTTACTT
>JAGCMZ010000025.1 GCA_017646225.1 Paludibacteraceae bacterium
ACCGTCATCTCCAATACATCGTGAATATCCTTTTGGCGGTATTTTACCTCTAAAATATCCGATTTATAGCGTTTGCCGTGACAAGCTTCGCAAGTAAGCACCACATCGGCCATAAATTGCATCGGTACGGTAATAACCCCCTCGCCTTGACATACATCGCAACGTCCACCCTGCGAGTTAAACGAGAAAAATCCAGGGGTAAAGCCCATTTGCTTGGCCAAGGGTTGTTCGGCAAACAAACGCCTAATTTCGTCAAAGGCTTTCAGATAAGTAGCTGGATTGGAACGGGTCGATTTACCTATGGGATTTTGGTCTACCAACTCTACATCGGTAAGCAAATGCAAGCTTCCCTGCACTTTCAAACAGCTACCAATATGGTCTACCACACCGCCATAATGCCTTTTAAGCGCCGCATACAGCACATCGCGCACCAAGGTAGACTTTCCAGAACCCGACACACCCGTTACCACGGTTATTACCCCCAAGGGGAAGCGCACCGTTACGTTCTTCAAATTATGATGGGTAGCCTCTACCACCTCTACATAATTAGACCACTTACGGGATTGGGCAAGACATTTTGTATCTTCTTCAGCAGCCAAATAGCGTAAAGTAGCAGAATTGGGATATTTTTCTTTTTCTTGTAGTAGCTGAGTGGGAACCCCTTGTAGCACCACTTCACCACCCAATCTACCTGCACCAGGACCAATATCGATGATATAATCGGCAGCCTGCATGATGGTTTTATCGTGTTCCACCACTACTACGGTATTACCCAATTGTTGCAGTTGACGGAGCACACCAATTAGCAAATCGGTATTACGAGGATGCAATCCAATACTGGGTTCGTCTAATACATACAAAGAGCCTACCAAACTGCTACCCAACGAGGATACCAGGTTAATGCGTTGACTTTCACCACCCGACAAGGTGGAAGAGGCTCTATTAAGGGTCAGGTAATCCAACCCCACGTCCATCAAGCATTTTACCCGTTTTTTTATTTCCAATAGCAAACGTTGCGCAGCTGCCGCCTCGTATTCAGTTAGCGAAAGTTGTTCAAAAAAGTGATACAATTCAACAATGGGCATTTGCGCTAGTTCGGTGATGGCTTTTCCACCTACCTTGACGTAGGTTGCTTCTTTTTTTAAGCGCATACCCAAACAATCGGGACAAATGGTTTTGCCACGATACCTGCTGAGCATTACCCTATACTGAACCTTATATTGATTTTGCTTTAAGAAGTTAAAGAATTCATTCAGCCCCTCAAAGTACTCATTCCCCGTCCACAACAAGCGTTTTTGCTCATCGGTAAGCTGATAGTAGGGTCGATGAATGGGAAAATCGAATTTGGCTGCATGTTTGATAAGCAATTGCAAATCTACCCCCATTTTTTCACCTCGCCAACAAGCTACAGCACCCTCGTAAACAGACAATGCCTGATTGGGAACCACCAAATTTTCGTCAATACCAATAACAGAACCAAAGCCTTCGCACGTAGGACACGCACCAATGGGGTTATTAAAACTAAACAATTGCTCTGTAGGTTCCTCAAACACCAGGCCATCGGCTTTAAAATCGCGCGAAAATTCTTTCATCGATTGCACCGCACGGTTCTCGTCCAATTGGGCCAACAGCGCTACTCCATGCCCCTCGTAAAAGGCTGTTTCTACCGAATCGGCCAATCGGTTGTACAAACTGCGTTCTGCACTCACCACAAACCTATCCACCACAATGTAGGCCAACGCAGGTTGAAGATCGGTTTTTAACACATCCGAGATGCGTAGTATTTCATTACCAAGCAACAAGCGGTTAAAACCTTGCTGCAGCAAGGTATTCAACTGTTCGCTCCAGGTAAACAACTCATCGCGCACCAACGGAGCCAACAGCAAAAAACTACTATCAAGGGGTTGCTGTTCTATGTACGCCAACACATCGGCTACTTGATGCTTTTTTACCTCATCGCCCGATACAGGCGAAATGGTTTTGCCAATACGGGCATACAATTTACGCAAGTAATCGTAAATTTCGGTCGATGTACCTACTGTAGAACGGCTATTGCGAGTTTTTACCTTTTGTTCTACCGCAATAGCAGGAGGCAAACCCGTTATAAAATCTACCTCGGGTTTGGCCATACGCCCTAAAAACTGACGGGCATA
>JAGCMZ010000232.1 GCA_017646225.1 Paludibacteraceae bacterium
CGAGTCACGAGAAAAAACATGGAATAATTACACATACAAAAACTACAAAATGTGAACTCGCTTCGCTCAAACAACACATTTTGCTTAACGTTTTTGCACATATAAATCTTTTTCCGACCTCCACCAAATGTCGTCAGATTGCTTCGCCTCACCGCCTCACCAAATCACCGAATCACCACCCATATCTGCTTTGTTGAAAACTTTTTAAAATTTTGTCAGTTAATTATTTGTGTATTTGTAAATAATGTTCTATTTTTGCAATCCGTTTTGAAGAATAATATAAAAACACTATAGCAATGTCAAAAATTTGTCAAATTACCGGTAAAAAAGCCGTTATCGGAAACAATGTTTCTCACTCAAAGAGAAGAACAAAACGTAAGTTTGATGTGAACCTTTTCACTAAAAAATTTTATTGGGTAGAGCAAGATTGCTGGGTAAGCCTTAAGGTTTCTGCCAATGGTCTTCGTATTATCAATAAATTAGGTTTGGATGCAGCTATCAAACGTGCTGCTGAAAAAGGTTACCTATAATCGTAAAATTAGGAGGTTAATACCATGGCAAAGAAAGCAAAAGGAAATAGAGTACAAGTTATTCTAGAGTGCACCGAGCACAAAGAAAGCGGTATGCCAGGCATGTCGCGTTACATCACTACCAAAAACAGAAAAAACACAACTGAACGTTTGGAGTTGATGAAATACAATCCAGTATTGAAAAAAATGACTCTTCACAAAGAAATTAAATAAGATATACTATGGCAAAGAAAACAGTTGCAACGATTCAAAGAGGTGAAGGACGTTCGTTCGCCAAGGTGATTAAAATGGTTAAATCGCCTAAAACTGGTGCTTATATGTTCCAAGAAGAAATTGTGCACAACGACAACGTAAAAGAATTTTTAGCAAAATAAGATTTGCTACTACCATATTAAAAGCGACTTCTAACGAGGTCGCTTTTTTTGTGGAATAATTTCGTTAAGTGGGTGATTTTCTTTAACTTTGTAAAGTAATTTAACATTAGTATATGGGATTCTTTTCATTTTTTAAAAAAGATAATGCAGAGCAAAAGCAAGAAGTGTTAGACAAAGGATTGTCGAAAACCAAAGAAAGTGTATTCGGCAAGCTTAAACGTGCTATTGCAGGCAAAGATAAAGTAGACGACGAGGTATTGGATAACCTAGAAGAAGCCTTGATTACATCGGACGTAGGTGTAGAAACTACGTTGCGTATCATTGAGCGCATCGAAAACCGTGTTTCGCGCGATAAATACATGAATACCGAAGAGTTGAATCAAATTTTGTGCGAAGAGGTGATTGCCTTGTTGGCAGAAAACAATACCGAAGATTTTGCAGAATTGGACATTGATACATCCGAAAATCCATACGTTATTTTGGTGGTAGGTGTGAACGGTGTGGGTAAAACCACTACCATTGGCAAATTGGCTTACCAGTTCAAAAAAGCGGGCAAGAAAGTGTATTTAGGTGCAGCCGATACCTTCCGTGCTGCGGCTGTAGAACAGTTGGTAATTTGGGGTGAACGTGTGGGCGTGCCCGTTATTAAACAAAAAATGGGTGCAGACCCTGCTTCGGTAGCGTACGATACCTTGGCATCGGCCAAAGCGAATAAAGCTGATGTAGTTATTGTTGATACCGCTGGCCGTTTGCACAATAAGGTAAACTTGATGAACGAACTTACCAAAATTAGAAACGTAATGCAAAAGTTGGTGCCTGATGCGCCCCACGATGTTATGTTGGTATTGGATGGTTCTACAGGACAAAATGCCTTTGAACAAGCCAAACAATTTACCAAGGCCACTCAAATTTCGTCGTTGGCAGTTACCAAACTAGACGGAACCGCCAAAGGTGGGGTAGTAATTGGTATTTCGGATCAATTTAAAATACCCGTTAAGTACATTGGTTTGGGTGAGCAAATGGAAGATTTGCAACTATTTGATAAACAATCGTTTGTAAAATCATTGTTGGGTAAAATTACCGATTAAAATGAAACTGCCAGTAGTTGATTTTATAACATTAGGATGCTCTAAAAATTTGGTCGATACCGAAAATTTGATGACCAAATTCAAGCAAGCAGGTTTTGCTGTTACGCACGATGCCGAAAAACCCAAAGGCAAAATTGTGGTGGTAAACACCTGTGGTTTTATTGGCGATGCCAAAGAAGAAAGCATCGAAGTGATTTTACAACAAGCCTTGCGCAAGCAACAAAAGAAAATAGACAAGTTGTTTGTAATGGGTTGTTTGTCTGAACGTTATAGAAACGAACTAATAGCAGAAATACCCGAAGTAGATGCCTTTTACGGCAAATTTGATTTTGATAGCATCTTGACAGATTTGCAAGCTGAGATTGGAACTCCTGCTATCTGTGGAGCTCGCCATATTACCACGCCATCGCACTATGCCTACATTAAAATTGCCGAAGGTTGCAACCGTGCTTGTTCGTATTGTGCCATTCCACTGATTACCGGAAAATACAAAAGCCGTAGCATAGAGGACATTGAACAAGAAGTAAAAGATCTTGTTGCACAGGGTGTTACCGAGTTTCAGCTGATAGCACAAGACTTAACCTACTACGGAAAAGACAGGTACAATACATTTGCTTTGGCCGATTTGTTGGTTCGCTTGTCGGATATACCTGGGGTAAAATGGTTGCGTTTGCATTATGCTTATCCCACGCAATTCCCCTACGATATTTTGCCCGTTATTCGCGAGCGTGATAACATTTGTAAATACCTAGATATTGCCTTGCAACATAGCTCGGATGCCATGTTGCAAAAAATGCACCGTGGTATTACCTGTGCCGATACCGAGGCCTTGTTGGCACGTATTCGCAAAGAAGTACCAGGAATTTGCCTGCGTACTACCTTGATGGTGGGTCATCCTGGTGAAACAGAGGCCGATTTTGAAGATTTAATGGCTTTTGTAGGGCGTCAGAAATTTGAGCGCATGGGTGCGTTTATGTATTCTGACGAAGAAAATACGTACGCAAATTTACACTATACAGACGATGTCCCAGCCGAAACCAAGCAACAACGCTTGGATGCTTTGATGCGATTGCAACAAAGCATATCGTACAATCACAATCAAACATTAGTTGGCACTACGCAAACGGTTGTGATAGACCGCATAGAAGGAGAATACTACGTAGGCCGTACCCAATTTGACTCGCCCGATGTGGATACCGAGTGCTTGTTGCCCTTGTCGGAAGGCGATTTAACCATCGGTAATTACTACGAAGTATTGATTACCAAGGCGGAAGAATTCGATTTTTATGGTAAATTGAAAGCCATATCAGAAAAATAGTGTTATATTTGCATATAACCTTATAAATCAACTGCCGTGAACAACAAAGAATTAGTGGCAGAGTTGGCCCGTCGTTTGGGCAAAACTCAAAAAGAAATAGGCTCTTTGTTAGCTATTGCAACCGATGCAATGGTGGGCGCTATGAACGAAGAAACCCTGCTTTCTATTCAAGGATTTGGCTCGTTTGAGGTTCGTAAGAAACAAGATCGTATTCTGATTAACCCTGTTACAAAGCAAAAAATGGTTATCCCTCCCAAATTGTCGCTTACCTTTAAGGTGGGAACTACGTATAAAAATAAACTCAAAAATTTATCGACCAGTGGAAAGTAAAAAGATTTCCCTTCAAGAACTAACCGATACCATTGTTGCCCAATCGGGTGTAACAAAGCGGTTTACAGAGAGTTTCTTGCGCGAGTTGGTGCAAGTAATTCAAGAGTATCTTGAAAAAGATGGGGTAGTGAAAGTAAAAGGATTGGGTACGTTTAAATTGATTTGGAACGAACCTAGAAAGAGTGTAGACGTGTCTACTGGTACATCGATTGTTTTGCCAGGACATTATAAGGTAACGTTTACGCCCGATGCTGAGGTAAAAGAAAAAATCAATGCTCCCTATTCACATTTGGATACGGTGATGGGTGCTGCAGAGATTTTAACGCCAGCAGAAGAATTGGAAGATGACTTAGACGAACCTGAAATAGAAGAGCCTTTGGTAGTAGAACCCGAGGTGCAAGAATCGGTTGCGGTAGAACCAGAAGTTATAGTACAACCTATTGCAGAGGATCCTATTGCAGAGGAACCTGAAGCCAAAGAAGAACCTGTGGTTGTGCCCTTCAAGGTTAAAGAGAACGAGGTAGATACCCCAACCGTAGCAGAAGAACCCAAAGAAGTTGCTCCTACTCCAAATACAGAAACTCCTGTAGCACCCAAAAGAAGAAAATGGTGGGTAGCTGTGGTAATCATCATGTTGTTGGCTTTGCTTGGAGCAGCTGGTTTCTATTGGCGCAATGTTATTGTCCCTCAACGCAATGTTATGCCACCTACAGCTATTAAATCGCCTGTGGTAGTGGTACGTGTTGATACCATCGACGAGGTGATTGCTGATACATTGGCTATAGATAGTGTGATGCAACAACCCGATACTGTTGTCGTTCCCGTAAAAGAATTAACGCTAGAAAACTATACTTATCAAGATGCATTGAATGCTCCTGTTCGCGAAATGGTTACCGTTATTGATGGAAGCCGTTTAACCATGATTGCCTTGCGTGCATACGGTCACAAAGCGTTTTGGGTATATGTTTACGATGCAAATCGCAATGTGCTAAACAGCCCGAATGCTGTAGAAAAAGGCATGCAATTGGTTATTCCCGATTTGCCTTTGTCGATTGTCAATCCAAAGAGTAGGTTGTGTATTGAAAAGGCTTCGGAATTGGCCAAACAATATTAATCATATAGTTGACTAAACGCCAGTTGGGTGCGATATTAAAATAGGCTGCAAGGTAACTTGCAGCCTATTTTAATGTGTATAGAAGCTATTAGCGTTTCAAGGTAAAGTGTCCGCTAATTTGTTGGTTGTTTTCTGGAATCATAATCACGTACCAATAATCGTCCATAGGCATTTGGTGACCGTTGTACATGCCGTCCCAACCAGCTTTGATGTTTTCAAAACCTATCAAGGTGGTAAGTAGACGATGGTA
>JAGCMZ010000233.1 GCA_017646225.1 Paludibacteraceae bacterium
TACTCACTTAGATCATAATTACGATTACGAATACATGGCCGAAGAAATTGTGGCGCAAATTAAAAACATTTGTACCTTAAACGGAGTACCCGAACCCAATATCTTTACCGAATTTGGATCGTTTACCGTGGGCGAAAGTGGTGCAATTTTGTACAGCATTGTTAACCAAAAACAACAAAACGACCGCGAATCGTGGAACATGATTGACAGTTCTTTCATTACCACTTTACCCGATACTTGGGCCATTAACCAACGTTACATTTTGCTTGCTGTTAACAATTGGGACAAAGAATACCAACGTGTTCACCTAGGTGGGCTAACATGCGACAGCGAAGACTTTTACAGTGCTGGCCATAATAACGCTATTTTCTTGCCAAAAATAGACCCTAAAGCCGAACAACCTCAATACATTGGTTTGTTCCATACCGGTGCTTACCAAGAATCGTTGGCAGGTTTTGGTGGTATTCAACACTGCCTAATTCCATCGCCCAAGCACGTAGTAATTGGCCTAGACGAAGATGGCGAGTACTATACCAAGTTATTTGCCAAAGAGCAGTCGTATAAGTCGATGTTAAAGATTTTAGGTTACTAATATGATTTTTGGAGATTTTGAACAACAATACCGCGAATATGCAAACGCAAAGTTTGCTATTTTGCCCGTGCCTTACGATGCTACTAGCACGTGGGTAAAAGGTGCCGACAAAGGCCCCGAAGCTTTTTTAGATGCATCGTTCACCTTAGAAAACTACGATGTAGAAACAGGTACCGAAGCTTACAAACACGGCATTGCAACCTTGCCTTTTGTAACCGAAGACCGCACCCCCGAATTGCTTTGCAACCAGGTACAACAAGAGGTAACCACCTTATTAAACGATGGTAAATTTCCTGTAACCATTGGTGGTAACCATACCGTTAGCATTGGCGCTATTCGTGCCATGGCGCAAAAGTACAACAACCTAACCGTGCTTCAATTGGATGCACATTCCGATTTGCGCCCATCGTACGAAGGATCTGAACTAAACCATGCTTGCGTGATGAACCGCGCTGCCGAAGTCGCCAAAATTACCCAAATTGGTATTCGTAGCCAATGTGTAGAAGAGTTGCCTTTCTTTGAAAAAGACCGCTTGTTTTACGCACACCAAATTTTCGATAACAACCAATGGCAAGCCAAAGCCATCGATACCCTTACCGAAAATGTGTACGTAACCATCGATTTGGATGTATTCGACCCATCGGTATTGCCTTCAACCGGCACTCCCGAACCAGGCGGATTAACCTATTACCAAGTGCTGCACTTTTTGCGCAGTGTATTTGCTAATCGCAATGTAGTGGGCTTTGATATTGTAGAATTGTGCCCTAATCCTATCGATAAAGCATCCGATTACTTAGCCGCCCGCTTGGCTTACCAACTAATGACTTACCAAACCCTAAAATGGAAGTAAAAATAGAGCCATCTTGGCAAAAAATATTGCAAAAAGAATTTGACCAACCGTATTTTGAGCAGTTGGTCAAATTTGTTAAAGAGGAATATGCTACGCAAACTATTTTTCCTCCAGCAGGCCAAATTTTTAATGCCTTTAATTCGTGTCCTTTTAACGATGTTCGTGTGGTAATTTTAGGGCAAGACCCTTACCATGGGGCAGGGCAGGCGCATGGTTTGTGCTTTTCGGTAAACGATGGGGTACCTTTTCCGCCATCGTTGCTAAACATTTGCAAAGAAATGGCCGATGATATGGGCAAACCCATGCCCACATCGGGCAATTTACAATACCTAGCCAATCAAGGTGTGCTGCTACTAAACGCTACCTTAACCGTGCGCAGCGGCATGGCAGGATCGCACCAAGGCAAAGGATGGGAAACCTTTACCGATGCAGTTATAAAAGCCATATCCGATTCCAAGCAAAACGTGGTGTTTTTACTGTGGGGTGCCTATGCAGGTGGTAAAAGCAAATTTATCGATGCCACCAAACACCTAATCTTAAAAGCCCCCCATCCATCGCCCTTATCATCCTACCGCGGTGTCTTTGGTTGCAAACACTTTAGCCAAGCCAACACCTACCTCCAACAACATGGTCTAATACCCATCAAATGGTAGAAGATAATATTGGCTCCCGAAAAGGAAAGGGGCCCACGAAGTGGGAAGGACCGCAATAGGCTACTAACACATTGCTACTTAAGTAGTATAGATACCAACAGAGGTGACTCTTTGAGTCACCTCTGTTAATTATAGCAGTAATGCCAATTACGCAAACAAGCTGTCTATTTCGGCTTGGTAGCGTTCGGCTACTTTGTTGCGTTTAATTTTTAGGGTAGGCGTTAGCAAACCATTTTTAACGGTCCATTCATCGGGTACCAATTCAAACTTCTTGATTTTTTCGGTATCACCAAAATGAGCGTTGTATTTTTTGATTTCCTCGCCAATACGGCTACGTACACGTGGGTGTTTCACCATTTCTTCGTTGGTGGTGTACTCAATATCGTGCAATTTAGCCCAGTTTTTTAAGAAAGTAAAGTCTGGAGCAATTAGGGCAGCACAGAATTTTTGGTTTTCGCCCACTACCATAATAGAATCAATAAAGTTAGATTGCGCCATTTTTTCTTCCAACAAGAATGGATTTACATATTTACCCATTGATGTTTTGAAGATACTTTTTAAACGACCCGTAATTTTTAATTGTCCGTATTCGGTAATGATACCCGTGTCGCCGGTATGGAACCAACCGTCTTTGTCAATGGCTTCGGCAGTAATATCGGGCGCTTTGTAGTAGCCTTTCATTACATTGTGTCCGCGGCAAACAATTTCGTTGTTTTCTACGATTTTTACTTCTACACCTTGAATAGGGAAACCAACAGTACCAGCACAGCAACCATGAGGTTCGCGGTTGCTTACCGCAATTACAGGCGATGTTTCTGTTAGTCCGTAGCCTTCAAAGATAGGCATGCCAATAGCAGTAAAGAACGATACCAACTGAGGTTGAATAGCAGCACTACCCGAAACAATTACGTCCCAATCGCCACCAATGGCTTTACGTAGTTGGCTGTAAATCAATTTATCGGCAATTTTATGTTGCGCATTGTACCAAGCGCTGTTGCCTTCTAAATTGTATTTCATGGCCAAATCAAAGGCCCAATAGTATAGTTGGCGTTTGCCCGCAGGTAGTTTTTTGCCAGCCGAGAATAGTTTGCTGTACATTTTTTCTAGCAACCTAGGCACGCAGCACATAATGTTGGGGTTTACCTCTTTGATGTTTTCGCCAATGGTACCTAAATTTTCGGCGTAATAAATAGACATGCCAGCATATTGGTAAACGTAAAGCAACATTTTTTCGTAGGCATGGCACATAGGCAAGAAACTAAGTGCTTTGGTATCGCGTGGGTTCAAAATGTGATGAACGCTCATAATTTGGTTCACAAAGTTGCTGTGCATTAGCATAACTCCTTTAGGAACACCCGTGGTACCAGAGGTATAAATAATACAAGCCAAATCATCTTCTTTAACGGTTGCTTTAATGGCTTCAATTTTTTCAAGATCTAAGTTTGCTTTACCTGCTTCCAATAATTGGCTTAGGTAATGGTGACGGCCGCGGTCAATAAAGGTATAAATGCCTTTAAGCGATGGAACCTCGGGTAAAATATGCTCAATTTTTCTAAGCAATTCTTCGCCTTCGGCAAATACGTAGGTAATTTCGGCGTGATTTAAAATATATTGGTAGTCAGACTCACTAATGGTAGGGTAGATGGGCACAGGAACAGCACCAATTTGCATAATACCCATGTCTAGGATGTTGTATTCTTGGCGGTTCGAACTGATAATAGCAATTTTATCATCTTTTTTTACACCTAACGATAACAAACCAGCACTTACATAGTTAACTTGTTCAATGTAATCGTCAATGCTGTAGTGAATCCATTTTCCTTGACGTTTACATGCTAAAGCAATAGGCTGATTGGGGTTTACTTCTTTGTAATTAGGAAGTAAGTCAAAGAGTCGAGTTATTTTCATGTTAATGTATTTTAAAAATCCTCCAAAGGTACGTATAATTATTGAAAAAAAAATAAAAAGTTGCACAAAATTTAAAATAATGTGCAACTTTTATGGTTGAAGTGTTAATTTTTAGTTTCTTAATGCCTCAGAACCGCCCACAATATCCAGCAACTCGTTGGTAATAACCTCTTGACGAACTCGGTTGTATTGTTGGGTAATGGTTTCTATCATTTTGCTAGCATTGTCGGATGCTACTTGCATCGCTGTTGTACGAGCACCGTGCTCGGCAGTGGTAGAATCCAGTATCGTAGCATAAAATCGCATACGCACTACATTGGGAACCAATTGGTTAATAACCGTTGGAATGTCAGGTTCGGTAATGTACAACAAGTTTTGTGTGCTACCATCTTCGGCACCTGAGCTTGTCGGAATTCCAGAAACTTCTGTGCTCAACGGTAACAAAACCTCGTTTGTAGGAAGCTGAACCGCTGCATTTTTATGACGGTTGTATAACACCACCAATTCGTCTATTTGTTGGTCTTTATATGCCTCTACCAAGGGTTGTACTAGTTTGCAAGCCTCTTCGTACGATGGTTTATCGCACAAATGATTGCATTCTATGCTAACAGGGTATCCCAATTTTTTTACGTAGTCGGTAATTTTCTTGCCAATGGGGTAGATGTCTATTGCTACGTTTTTGGCTTGATAATTACGAATGGCTTCGTTCAATAATTTGTTCACTGAACTGTTAAACACACCGCACAAACCACTATTAGACGAGATACAAATAATGGCAGCACGTTTTACCTCGCGTTTCTCTGCCAATGGAATGCTTACCGAACCAGGTTCAATACTGCTTAAATATTGAGTTAGCATATCGGTTAGCTTTTGCTTGTACGGAATAAAACGCAAGGTGTTTTCTTCCGACTTATGCAATTTAGCCGCCGATACCATTTCATGGCAGAGGTAATCTTCTTGGTCGAGTTAACCGAGAGAATGCGTGCGCGTATTTCTTTTAAAGATGCCATTTTTTTATTTGGACTTATTTATAGGCAGCCGATAGAGCAGCCGCTTCGCTGCGTAAAATGTCTTCTATTTCGGCAGTCAATTGACCATTTTTCAATGGTTCTAATACGGTTTCTTTGTATTTGTTCTCTAAAATTTCTAAGAAATTCCTTTCAAATTCGCTCACTTTTTCTACGGGAACATCGGCCAACAAACCATTGGTTCCGCAGTAGATAATGGCAACTTGTTGCTCTACTGTATATGGCGAATATCTTCCTTGTTTAAGAATTTCTACGTTCTTCGCGCCCTTGTCAAGCACTAATTTGGTTGCAGCGTCAACTTCGGCACCAAATTTAGAGAATGCCTCCAATTCGCGGAATTGTGCTTGGTCTAGTTTAAGCGTACCCGCTACTTTTTTCATGGATTTGATTTGAGCGCTACCACCTACACGCGATACCGAGATACCTACGTTAATAGCAGGACGAATACCAGCGTTAAACAAGCTAGATTCCAAGAAAATTTGACCGTCGGTAATAGAAATTACGTTGGTTGGAATGTAGGCCGATACGTCACCTGCTTGGGTTTCGATAATGGGCAATGCAGTAATAGAACCGCCACCTTTTACCTTGCCTTTTAGCGAAGCAGGAAGGTCGTTCATCGATTGTGCAACACGGTCGTTTTTAATTACCTTGGCAGCACGTTCTAGCAAACGAGAGTGCAAGTAGAAAATA
Organism: Paludibacteraceae bacterium; assembly: GCA_017646225.1. Taxonomy (GTDB): domain Bacteria; phylum Bacteroidota; class Bacteroidia; order Bacteroidales; family Paludibacteraceae; genus Enterocola. Next base: position 5,722 of record JAGCMZ010000233.1, read on the forward strand.
TCACCAGGGTAGGCTTCACGACCAGGAGGACGACGCAAAATAAGCGACACTTCACGGTAAGCTACCGCTTGTTTAGAAAGGTCATCGTAAATAATCAAAGCATGGCGACCTGTGTCGCGGAAGTATTCTGCAATGGCAACCCCAGCAAAAGGTGCGTAGTATTGCATAGCAGCAGGGTCTGATGCTGTTGCCGATACCACAATGGTGTAATCCATGGCACCGTTTTCTTCTAAGGTTTGTACCAAGTTGGCAATGGTAGAACCTTTTTGACCAATACCTACGTAGATACAATAAATAGGTTCGCCTTTTTTGTAGAATTCTTTTTGGTTAATAATGGTGTCGATAGCAATGGCTGTTTTACCCGTTTGACGGTCGCCAATAATCAACTCACGTTGACCACGACCAATAGGAATCATGGCGTCAATAGCCTTGATTCCGGTTTGTAGGGGTTCTTTTACGGGTTGACGATAAATAACACCAGGAGCTTTGCGCTCTAGTGGCATTTCAAAACGTTCGCCCGAAATAGCTCCTTTGCCGTCAATGGGTTCGCCCAATACGTTGATAACGCGACCCAACATACCTTCGCCTGCCATAATAGAGGCAATACGTTTGGTACGACGCACCACAAAGCCTTCTTTAATATCTTGGGTAGGACCTAAAAGTACCACACCCACATTGTCTTCTTCCAAGTTAAGCACAATGCCCTTGGTGCCGTTTTCAAACTCAACCAATTCGTTCGACTGAACTTTGTTTAAGCCGTAAACACGGGCTACACCGTCACTTACTTGGAGTACTTTACCTATTTCTTCAAATTCGAGTTGGTTTTTATAGCCGTCAAGTTGCATTTGCAACACGCTCGAAATTTCACTGGGTTTAATGTCCGGCATATTTGTTTAATTTTGATAATTGTCCTTTAATGCTGGCATCTAAGCGGTTGTTTTCAATATCAATGATGTAACCGCCAATAATGTCAGGGTTGATTTCGGTGCGTAATTCTACCTTTTTGCCTTGGTATTTTTCTATCCAGCCTGCTATTTTTTTCTGCAAGGCATCGGGTAGTTCAATGGCACTGGTTAGGGTAGTAACCACCGTATTTTGTTGTTTACGATACAAATCTTGATACATCAATGCCATCCAATGCAACTGGCTTACACGACCTTGGCTAATAACAAAATCGATAAAGGTTTGCGAGGTAGCATGGATATCCTTGCCGCATGCCAACTTAAGCACCTTTGCTTTTTCGGTGGCTGCAACCGATGGATTATCTAAAACCTGTTGTAGGGTAGGAAACTGACGGAACGATTGCTCCAAGGTGTACATGTCGTTGTACACCTTATCGGCAGCTTTCTTTTCCAAAGCACTACCTAACAAGGCTTTTGCGTATCGTATGGATAGTTTTCCGTGATTCATGATGCACTAACGTTTTCTTTGAGTAAACGTTCGATGTACTGTTCTTGCGCTTTTTTGTTTTCTAGTTCTTTGCGCAAAATCTTTTCGGCCATGCCAATAGACAACGAAGCCACTTCGCTTCTAATTTCGGCAATGGCTTGCGCTTTTTCTTTGGCAATTTGTTCGCGAGCATTGGCAATAATTTGCTGTGCTTCTTCTTGTGCCTGTTGTTTTGCTTCTGCAATCATTTTGTCGTTCATTTGCTTGGTATCTTTTACCATACGCATTTGTTCGGCTTGTGCTGCAGCAATAATGGCTTTGCCTTTTTCTTCTAGGCCTGCCAACGAATTAGCGGCTTCTTCTGCTTTTTTAAGCGAATTTGTAATATGATCTTCGCGTTCTTTTAGCGAGGTTAAAATGGTTGGCCATGCAAATTTTGCTA
>JAGCMZ010000234.1 GCA_017646225.1 Paludibacteraceae bacterium
CCGTCTTCGTTTTGGAAGATTACTTCGTATTGGTTTTTAACGCTTGAGTATGTTGCGGTATAAGTTTGAGCACCTTCAACTACAGTAATAGCAGGTGACCAGCCAGCAAAGGTATAAGTAAACTCTGCAGTTGCTTCTTTTACTGGAGTAGCACCGCTATATACAGGAGTTTCACCATAGGTTACATTACTACGTTGAAGAATGGTGCCATCTTCGTTTTGGAACACTACTTCGTATTGGTTCTTAACACTGCTGTAGGTTGCAGTATAGGTTTGAGCACCTTCTACCATTTTAATTGCAGGTGACCAACCAGCAAAAGTATAAGTAAACTCAGCTGTTGCTTCTTTTACTGGAGTAGCACCATTATAAACTGGAGTTGCTCCATAAGCAAGTTGCGAACTTTGCAACACATCGCCATTATCGTTTACAAAAGAAACGGTATAACTATTCACAGAACTTGCAAACATCGCCGTGTACACCTTCGACCCCGTTACCACAGTAGGCTCACTATCCCACCCCGTAAACGCATAAGCATATTGTGCTGTAGCAGATTTGGTAGGATTTTCACCCTTAAAAGAAGCCATTGTTCCATACTCCAACACTTCGCTTTGCAACACCGTGCCATCGTAATTAACAAATTGAATGGTATATTTCTGAGTTTGTTGAGAATAAGTAGCCGTATAAGTTTCATTGTCTACCACTGGCGATATAGTAGGTTCCCAGCCGTTAAAGGTGTAAATGTATTGAGCTGTAGATTCACGCGTTGGAGTTTCACCCGTGTATGCAGGTATTTCCCCTTCATTCATTTCTGACGATTGCAACACCGTACCATCGTAATTTACAAACTGAACAGTAAACAACACTGCTTCTGAAAAAATCAAAGTACGAACATTGGGCATAGAAACACCATCTTTTCTTAACACAGACATTTCTGCCTTGCCATCAGGCATGTTGTTAATATCCACATGTTGAACATTTTTAATTAGGTAGGAAGTTTTATTTCCACCAAACTCCAATGCCACAAAACCTGTTACGTCATTGGCAAACAATGCAAATGCACAAAACAGGGCGCAAAAAATTGCGTAAGATCTTCTCATAATATACTGTTTTTTAATTATTTACCTTCTCAATATGCACATTTCTAACATATCGCTATAATTATGCAAAATTACTCTGTTTATCAGCATATCCCATAGCCCTTTTTGAGCCTAATTCATAGTTCATAAAAGGACATAAAAAAAGCGGGACTCCATTGTTGCAGTTCCGCTTCTCTGGGCTCTCGCATTGCCCGTAAACCTAGAACTAGCAACACGAAGCCCACGCCGTATGTAGAGGTGTAGATACACTACACCCATATATACATACCCGTAGGACATCTTTGCTGCTTTGTAGAAGGTTTACAATTTGAATTTGCGAGATTCAGAGAAACTACTACAAAACGTCTAAAGACGCCTATAAATATTTAAAATAAGCCCACCCCTTTATTCTCCAATAAATACGGTGTAGGCTCGTTACAAATGTAATAAATTAAAATTAAACTTCCTTAACTTTTATCGCTTTTTTACAGTGATTTTCCCCTACCTCACCTTCCCTATCACCTCGTCTGCAGTAACAGAGTTTAACAAGGTTACAGCACATAGTTTTTTACCAAGATCTTTTATAGACGCTCCAACATGATAGACTTTATCATCAATAATTAAAAATCGGTCGTGAGATTTTTTACTGACGTAAACCTCTACATTAGGATATTGTGCATTGTGTTTTGCCACATCCAAACTAAATTGCTGATTCATCTTGTAGGTATAAATTTCTGCAGAGACATTAGCAGTGCGCTTACTCAGCAAGGTCAACACCGTATCATCTACGTAGTTATCAATTACAACGATGCGATTCTCTGCCATCTTCACAATCCTTGTCATTAATTCGTATGCATCGTAGATCTGGTTCTCGTAAAATAATCCCTCAATAGGCAAGTGATGTTTATTCAAAGTATTGAAGATTTCCTCAAATTTACTTTCTGCCTCATTCTTCCACTCTAGCATACGAAGTTGATTTGACTCCAATACTTCCATCCTACTAAACAACTGACTATTGGTCAACAAAGTATGTCGCATTACCACAAAGGCACGCATAATCTGAATATTTACATTTATTGCTGTTTCTGATTTTAAGACCCCACTAAGCATTGCTATGCCATTTTCGGTAAATGCATAAGGTAAGTATTTAATATTATCGCCTCTGTTTGTTTTCAAGGTCGCAAATTGCGACCTTGAACAATTTGATTCATCTTCCAATTCATTATCAACGACTTCCAAACTTGAGGTCGCAAATTGTGACCTCAAGTTCATGGCTTCTTCTTTATTTAGTTTAAACATAAAATCGTCCGGGAAACGTTCAATATTACGTTTGACAGCTTCATTAATACGCTTTGTTTCCACACCATATAGTCGCGCAAGGTCGCGGTCTAACATAACCTGCTGACCTCTAATTGTAAAAATAAGATGCTTGATAGTTGTTAAGGGTTCTTGGTTAGTAGGCAACACATCGCCCACATTTGAAGTTTTTTTGCTCATAAAGATAAAAATTAAGATGTTATTATTGCGGTTGCCTTTTAACAGCAGCAACCGATGGTGCAAAGGTCTGTTTTTGCAAAAGTCGCTCTCTACATAGAAGTTGAATAAAAAGCAGTACACTTTTTATTCAACTCCGTATTTTACGCAAACAGCAGGATGATGAACTGGGCGCAGATGATGCGCAAGAACATGGTGAGCGGATAAACGGTAGAGTACGCCACGGCAGGGGCATCGTTGTTGGCAATAGAGCCTGAGTAGGCCAAGGCGGGCGGATTGGTACAGCTACCCGATATCATACCTATTAGGGTAAAGTAGTTGAGTTTAAGCAGTCTGCCTACTACCCCTACAATCAGTGCAGGAATCATGGTGATAAGCACACCCGAAAGAATCCAACGCAAACCATCGGGCGAAACAACGGTATCCACAAATCCAGCACCGGCCGAGATACCTACACTTGCCAAGAAAAGCGAGATACCCATTTCGCGCAACATCAAGTTGGCGCTTTGGGTGGTATAAGTAATGAGTTTTAGACGATAACCAAAGCGACCCAACAAAATAGCCACAATAAGCGGACCTCCTGCTAAGCCTAATTTGGCAGGCATAGGCATGTTGGGGAAATGAATAGGAATACTACCCACCAAGATACCTACAAAAATACCCAAGAAAATGGTAATAAGGTGAGGTTCGTTAAGGCGTTTAAGGGTGTTACCCAAAATCTTTTCTACCTTAGCAATGGCATCGAGCGAACCTACAACGGTTACGCGGTCGCCCACTTGCAGGTACAATTCGGGGCGCGCCAATAGGTCGATACCCGAACGATGCACGCGAGTAATGTTAACACCGTATGCGGTTCTGAATGCCAACGAACCAATGGTTTTACCGTTTACGTTGCTTTGTGTTACCACAATACGACGCGACACCATGGTGTTTTCGCTATCTTCCCAAACGTAGTCAATTTTCTTTCCAAGGAACGAAGTTACCGCTTTTTCGTCGTCGCTATTAACAATAACCGATAAGATATCCCCTAGTGCCAAATGGGTATCATCGGATGGAATAATGACCTCTTTGCCATTGAACAAACGCGAAGCAATAAACTGCCTGCGAATCATGCTTTGGCATTGCGCCAAGGTGCAATCTACCAACGATTCATTGGCCACCTTAATGGTAATCCAATTGGGCGTTTCGTGGTTTTCTTTTTGACCTTTTAACGATTCCTCTTCTTTATCTAGTTTGATGCGGAAAATGGCACGTAGTATAATAAAGGTAAGCAAAACACCAATAACACCCATGGGATAAGCAACGGCATAACCTAATCCAATTGCCTCTTCCCTGCCCAGTTGATTCAAGGCCTCTTGTGCCGCACCCAAACCAGGGGTATTGGTAACAGCACCTTGCATAATGCCCACCAACATAGGAATGGAAATATCGCCATGAAATACGTAGAACAACGAAAGGGTCACTCCAATGCCCAGCAATATAAGCAAACATGCTAGTCCATTGAGCATCATTCCCCCTTTCTTAAACGAGGTAAAAAAGCTGGGGCCCACTTGCAAACCTATCGAAAAGATAAACAGAATAAGACCAAACTCTTTGATAAAGTGCATGATGGTATGATCGACAGTGAAGCCAAAGTGACCCACCAAAATACCCATAAACAGCACAAAGGTTACACCCAACGAGATGCCACCTACTTTAATTTTACCTAACAATACGCCAGTTGCTATCACAAAGGCATAAATAAGTACGGCATGTGCAATAGAGTTGCCAGTAAGTAATTCAGTTATCCATTCCATAAATTAACAAATCTGCGAATGCGCCTGCAAAGATATAAAATATATTTAACATTATTGCACTTCTGATATGGCTACCAACTTATTTGCGATAGCATAAATAACCAAACCTGCTGTGGAATGAATTTGTAACTTTGCCGAAATATTTTTACGATGGGTGGTTACGGTATGTACCGACAAAAACAAAGCATCGGCTATTTCTTTGTTGCTCATGCCTTTTGCTATACAAACCACTATTTCTTTTTCGCGATCCGATAGTTGGTCTATTTTATCGGTCGCAGCGGTCGATGCCTCGGCCAACACTTCGCTCATTACCTTACCTTGCTTTTGAATGCTTTTTTCCAACTCTTTGGCAGCTGGCACAAACAAATTATCTTCTATGCTGCAATGCGAATTCAAATCTTGTTCGCACAAAATAATATCCAACAGTACACTGTATAGCAAGTAACTGCTATTTTCGGGGCAATAACGCACTATCACGTCTTTTAGTTCTTGCAGTTTGGCCCCTATGGGCGAGTGTTTGCCCTCGAAAGTGGCAATCTGGTAGCCTTGCTGCCAGTAACCTTTTAGCAAGTTCTCGACGTAAGCAAACACCACCTTGTTTTCGTATTGCATGTGGCGACGCACCTCTACTACATATTCATCGTAAAAACGCAAAATAAGCATAGCAATGCTATCACTGCCCGAACAATCAATCGCTTCTATCAATTTGCGGCGAATAGCTGGCAAACTAAACGTAAGAAAATACTCGTGGGCTTTTTTCAAATAGCCGATAAGCGATGATAAATTGATGGCATCGTAGTGAGTTTCTTTTTGCGAAACAAAATTGGTCACCGCCAAAAAGGTTTTTTCATCTACACCGTGCTCGGAACACACCTCGCTGACGGTTTTATCGGCAAAACCCATGGGAATACCAAAGCGACCCATTACCATAATGAGTTGGCTGTTATCGGATATCAAATCGCGCATCTTATGTGCAGCTGCATAACTTGTAGAAATGGTCATAGCACTTATTTACAGAATGTATCTTTACAAAGGTAGTGATACTTCGTTTATTAAACAATACCAATTTATCAGTATTTTGGGCAGAAAAAAACCGCAAGCCTAAGGCCTGCGGTTCTATAAGATAGGGCAAATGGTTTAGAACAAGTAACGTACGCCCAAAGCGATAGCACCTGCATATAAACCATCAGTGCAGAAACCTACACCACCATAAGCACTAGCTACGCCAATGATAGGACGATAGTCTAACGATAGTTGCATGGGGAACCAGAAGTTGTATTCAATACCCAAACGACCAGCTACACCACCAAAACCTACAACAGGGCCAAATCCGTAGATACCAGCACCAGCACCTACACCAGCATACCAGTTCCAAGAACCTTTTTCGTTCCATGGAATAGTTAGACCACCAGGGTTGATCCAATCGTAAGTAGCAGCAGCTTCAATACCACCAAAACCAGGAAGACCTAGGTCGATGTTAACCATGTTGCTTTCGCCCAAACCGTGTTGGTAAGAAACTTCAAAACCGTAACCGATACGACCACCAATAGCACGTGGTTGCGCTACAGCGATAGCAGCAAATGCTGCCATAATAAATACAATTAATCCAAATTTTTTCATGATTCTATTTTTTAGAATTAATAAATATCTCTTGCACAAAAGTACTGTTTGTGCGCAGTAATATGCAAGTTTATCTTAAGAAAAATTCTCATTTTAACATTTCTATTACATTTTAGTAACAGAAGAACGAACGGTCGTTGGGTCGTTTTTCCAAGAATCGGTAACTCAAAACAATCTCGTGCGAACCACCCGAAATATTCACCAACGATGAAATACTTACGTCGTAACTATACGACAAGCTAAAGCCTGCATACGAACCACCAATGCTAATTTTAAAGGCATCGGTACTGCTCAATCCTTCTGGCGAGTGGAAAGGAATACCACGGTAACCCACACCTACCATAAAGTATTTACGGTGATACATGGCATCGATATCAATTTGGTGGTATTGTCCTTGCCATTGATACAATACGGCAAAGGTTACATCGTCTTTGGGATCGTATTTGCCATATCCTTTAGAAATAGGAATCATCCCTGCGGCAAATACATTCAGTTTTAGGTTTTGTTTGGTTTCGGGCTGATCGGTAAACGAAATGTTATTGCCCAACAACCTATCGGCACTTACACCCCCAAAAAAGTAAGGATGGGTAAACATAACCGACACCGCTGCATCAAAACGCACCAACTGCGTGGTAGTAGCTTGAAAAGCGGTGGTTGGCAATAAACTACCATCCACGGCAATTTGGTCGGCAAACACCATGCGCGATGGGTCGATGGTGCGATAGAACAATCCCATTTGTAAACCTGGACGGAAGAACCAGTCTTTGGTTATTTGTACCGCATAGTTGTATTGAACATTAAACTGGGTTTGCGATAGCATACCACCGCCTTGCGACGAGTACGACATAACCGAACCAAACGACGAGCGAATGGGATGGAAATATTGGTCGTAGCCCACAACACCTGTTTGCGAGCCTTTTATATTGGACCATTGATTACGATAGGTAGCAAACACCCTACCCCCTCCGGTATAACCAGCAAACGAGGGAGCAATGGTAGTGGTAGCCGACCAAGGTTGCGACAACAAGAAATCTTGTGCTACCACGGTAGCGGTCATACCAAACAATGCGATAACAGCGATTTGAATTTTACGTGCAATTTGTTTCATATCTTTCTCCTCCTCTGTTTATCGAATTAATAAAATACTACCACCTTCTCGGAACGCTGTTCCATCTCGGAACCGTCCTTCGGCTTTGAATACATATACTCCTTGTGCGGCAGGTTGGTTCAAGTAATAACCATTCCAGCCTTGCAACAAGTTTTCGGTACTAAATACCATGTTACCCCATTGATTAAAGATTTCCAACTTGTAGGTATCAACGTTGCGCGATATAGGATAGAACAAGTCTAATCTGCGTTCTTCGGGCGAATAAATACCATCCAACTCTTCGCTTACGTTAGGCGTAAACGCTGTTGGGAACACAATAAACGAACCTTTGCCAACGTGGATGTAATTTTCGTATTTCAAGGTATCGGCACATCCGTTTTCGTCTACTACAATATAGGTAATATCGTATTCACCATCTTCGTAATAGGTATGAACAGGGTCTTTATCGGTCGATGCATGACCATCGCCAAAGTCCCAATAGTAACTTACTACTTTATCGGTTTCGTTAAAGAAGTGAGCCTCTGCGTTGGGCACATACAATTGAGCCGACGATACAGTAAACGATGCTTCTGGAGAAGGCAATACGGTTACAGTTTTTTCTACTTTATCGGTTCTGTATTTACCAATAGCGGTTAGGGTTACTTTGTATACACCTGCTTTTTCGTATAGGTGCGATGGACTGCGCAAGGTAGAAGCAGCACCGTCGCCAAAGTCCCAAACATAATCGGCTTTGCCAATGGTTATGTTATCAAACTGAACTTCGAATGGTTCGCAACCGGTATCGCTTGGCATGTTAAAGCCTGCAATAGGTTCGTCGGCACTGCGTACGCGTATATCGTCGTAAGCTTCGCAATTGTAACCTTCCAAGGTCCAACGCAAGGTGTTGTAACCAGGAGCCAAACCGGTAACGTTGGTAATTGGGCTGTGTGGGTCTTCAAACTCACCACTACCCGATACCACGGTCCAGGTACCTTTTACCGAAGAATTGTTGTAGGTTTGAGCCGATAGGTGATATACACCGTTGGTGGTAACTCCATCTTCGCCAGCATCTGCTAGTTCTTGTAGGCTATGCGAGGTAATGTTTACAGGAATGCTATTGCTACATTCGCCGTAGTAAACTTCCCACATTACCACGTTGGTGGTACGTGTGCTCAAATCAATGACATCGGTTTGATTGCCATCGGGGGTTAGCACTTCACCATCGCCCGATACCAAAGTCCAACGGCCTTGACCAAAATCAGGCGCAGGAGCACGAAGGGTGATAAAGTCTTCGCAGATGGTAATATCGGTAGCTTCGGGTTGGGTAATACCAGGATTGTTATTGGTTACTCTAACGGTATCGTAGTTTGCACAATAACCATCGTATACATCCCAACGGAATTTGTTTTCGCCAAATAGCAAATCTTCTACGTAAGTAATAGGTTTGTCTTCGTCCAAGATTTTACCATCTCCCGACATCAACGACCATTTTTGCCATGCATTGGCATTGGCATTTACATTGATGGCGGCAGCACTAAGTTGAGCCTTAGTAGAACAGTTAAGGGTGGTAAAGTCAACACCGGCTTCTGCCAATGGCAAGGCACGAACAACAAGTTCTTGTTCGATGGTTTGACCCACTGCACAATGGTTTCCTGGGGTTACGGTAAAGATACCACTTTGTGCATACTCGTTCAACGAAACCACAATACCACGTGTTCCTTGACCCGACACAATTTCGAATCCGGTTGGAACGGTCCATTCGTAACGTTCAGCTCCTGCTATAGGGTCTGCTATAGACAACTGCACAGCTTCTGCATTTTTACAAACATAGCTAGCTAGCATGGTAATCACGCCATCTTCGGCAATAGGACTATCTACCTCTACTTTGATGTTTGCTTTTTGGCCCTCGCCACAGCGGTTAATACCATAAACATAGATATCACCACCTAATGCATCAGCAGCAATATCAACGGTAATTTTGTTCGACCCCAAACCGCTGGCAATGGTATAGCCCTCTGGCAATACCCAAACATACTCGTCGGCATAAGGTATTTCTGGCGTGCTGTACACCTCGCTCGAACCACGGCATACTTTGGTGCTACCTACTATGGTTTGTGCATCGCGAGGAAGCAGACCCACCGAGTTGACAATTTCTTTGCCCAAGGTAGTTTTACAACGTTCGCCCGATGTAATACTTTCGAACAAGAAACGGTTTTCGGCATCGTAAGCCGTAAAGGTAATGACATCTTCTTCGGTTTGCATAGCATGTTCGTAACGCAAATCGTTCATGTAATACACCACGTTCCATGGAGCTGCACCTGTAGCGTGCAACGTCACATTCAAAGGTTCGGGTTCGCAAATATTCGAAGGCACTTCAATCGCCAATGATGGATAACGATAGGCCGTAATATCGAACGATTCGTTTACCTCCTTGCTACAGTATGCATTGGATACTTTGGTGATGGTATACGTTTTAAGACCTTCAAAGCGAGGAGTAATAGCCAATTTATCGTGTTGATTGGTAAACGTACCATCTTGAATGGTTTGACCATCTACGGTATAGGTAACAGTCCAACCGCCTTCGTTGGCAAATACCATATCGATATAAGCGGGTTCGCCCAAGCAACAATCGGCATCGGCACCTAAAATGGTTAATTCAGGTATCAAGTGCACCTCTACTGGTACCTCGCCCGATAGGGCTGCTTCGCAACCGTTATTATCAACCACCTTAATTAATTTATAGGTACAAGTAC
>JAGCMZ010000026.1 GCA_017646225.1 Paludibacteraceae bacterium
AAAACCAAAAACGTAGTTTCTTGGGAAGAAGGCGCTAACCGCGTTATCGATGCAAGCCAAATTAAAGGCGGCACCACCTACAATCGTAACGACGAAGTGTTCCGCTATGGTTTGGCACCTTGGAAATGCACCGGTGTTGCTATTCCTGTTTTCTCACTACGCACCGGCGGCAGCTTTGGTATCGGTGAATATGCCGATTTGCGCATGATGTCTGATTGGGCAAAAGTAACAGGTCAAAAAATCATTCAAACCTTGCCTATTACCGACACCACTCGTTTCCGTACCAATGCCGACTCTTATCCTTACAGCAGCATTACCGTAATGGGATTGCACCCCATTTACATCAATATTTTTGAAATGGGTATCTTGAAAGATGCTCAAAAAATGGAATATTTCTACGGTTTGCAAAAACAATTCAACCAATCGCCCACCGTTATGTACCAAGAAGTGGGCAATGCTAAATGGGAATATTTCCGCTTGATTTTTGCCCAAGAAGGCAAAAAAGTAATGGCATCGGCTGCTTACAAAAAATTTGTCAAAGAAAATGCAGAATGGTTGTATCCATACGCTGCATTCTGCTACTTGCGCGATGCTAACAACAATTGCAACTTCCGTACATGGGGCAAATATGCTATGTACAACGAACAACAAATTATGGAGTTGTTCACCAACGAAGAAAGCAAATTCGAAGCCAACCTACACATTTACCTACAATACAACGCTCACATTCAACTATTGGCATCGGTTAAATATGCCAAAGGCAATGGTGTGGTACTAAAAGGCGATATTCCAATTGGTATCAGCCCCGAGAGCGTTGAAGCTTGGATGGAACCTGAATTGTTCAACTTGGACAGCCAAGCTGGTGCTCCACCCGATCCATTCTCTAAAACTGGTCAAAACTGGGGATTCCCTACTTATAACTGGGAAGCGATGGAACGCGATGGTTATGCTTGGTGGAAAAAACGTTTCCAAAAAATGGCTACCTATTTCCAAGTTTACCGTATCGACCACGTGCTAGGTTTCTTCCGTATCTGGCGCATGTCTTCGGGCGATGTTCAAGGTCTATTAGGTTACTTTGACCCTGCTTTGCCCATGCATCCAGACGAAATGCGCAACAACTTTGGCGTATGGTTTGATTACGACCGCATGGTTCGTCCATACATTCGCGAACACGTTGTAGACGAAAAATTTGGCGACATTGCCGGTAAAATCAAAAACAATTTCTTGGATTTGGTATCGCCAGGCAACTATTCATTCAAAGAAGACTTTAATACCCAACGCAAAATTGAAGCCTTTGCTTACGAACATCCCGAAATTTTGGACGTAAACGGATGGATTTACAACGAATTGTTGGCTTTGCACGGCGAAGTATTGTTTATCGAAGACAAAAAGAAACCTGGTCATTTCCACCCACGTATTACCTTGCAAGAAACCCTATCGTACCGCGATTTGGACTGGAACGTAAAAGAAGCGCTAAACAACTTGTACAACCACTTCTACTATCATCGCCACAACGAGTTCTGGAAAGAACAAGCCATGAAAAAATTGCCCGCTTTGTTGCGTGCTACCAATATGTTGGTTTGTGCCGAAGACTTGGGTATGATTCCAGATTGCGTACCAGAAGTAATGAGCCAACTTTACATGTTGAGTTTGGAAATTGACCGTATGCCAAAAGATCCTACTCAAGAATTTGTAAACATGAGCACCGTGCCTTACCTATCGGTTTGCACTACCTCTACACACGATATGGCTCCTATTCGTGGCTGGTGGCAAGAAGATAAATTGCTTATCCAACGCTATTACAACTATATTTTGGGCGAATGGGGCGAAGCTAAACAAGATTGCGAACCATGGATTTGCGAAAAAATCTTGGCTCGTCACCTATACTCGCCTGCTATGTTGGTTATTTTGCCTTTCCAAGATTGGATGTCAATCGATGGCGACCAACGTCGTGTTAACGCTGCCGAAGAACGCATCAACATTCCATCGGATCCACACCACTTCTGGTGCTACCGCATGCACAAAAGTGTAGAAGAATTGCTTCAAATGGATCAATTAAATGCTCGCATTAAACAATTGGGCATGGATAGCGGACGCGATTGCTTGATGTAATCATCCGATATACATAAAAAAAGCGACCTTTTCGGGTCGCTTTTTTGTTATCCATCCGGTTCGTTAATTGCTAAACACCAAGGAGCCATTTACCGCATCCACCGTAATAGGCTTCTCCTTTTGAATGGTGCGGGCAATGATTTGCTCGGATAGCTTGTTAAGTACCAAGCGTTGCAACGCACGTTTAATAGGACGCGCACCAAATTGTGGATCAAATCCTTCGGATGCAATGTAGTTAACTGCAGCAGGCGTTATGCGCAAATCTACACCGTTTTCTT
>JAGCMZ010000235.1 GCA_017646225.1 Paludibacteraceae bacterium
AGGAGTTGCCAGGTTTGTGGAACGGAGCCATGGCCGATTGGAACACCATTTTTGTGGAAGTGCCTATTGAAACCTTTACGCCCGTAAAAACCCTAGAAGATTTACTTCGTCCCGAACACCAATAGTTAGAGGACAGTTTACGTTTTAGTGCTTCAACTTTGTTAAATCGCATTATCGTTAAATTGTTTTATGAATTCATGCATGGGGTTGTGTTCGTTCAACAATTAAACGACTAAACGACTAAACGATTAAACAAAAAATAGTATATCTGCACCCTAATTATCAAACATTCTAAAGTAATGGGAATTATTGGAAGAAAAAAAGTAGCCGAAGCGTTGCAAATGACATCGTACGGCGAAAGCATCATTGTAAAAGGATGGGTACGTACCCGTCGTGGAAACAAAAACGTTAGTTTTATTGCTTTGAACGATGGTTCTACCATCAATAACATACAAATTGTAGTCGATAATGTTAATTTCGACGAAAACGAATTGAAAAAAATTACCACTGGTGCTTGCATTGGGGTAAACGGTACTTTGGTACAATCCATGGGTAAAGGCCAATCGGTAGAAATCCAAGCTACCTCTATCGAGGTGTATGGCGAAGCCGATCCCGAAACCTATCCTTTGCAAAAGAAAGGTCACTCCATGGAGTTTTTGCGCGATATTGCTTACTTGCGTCCTCGTACCAATACCTTTGGTGCTGTGTTCCGCATTCGTCACAACATGGCCATGGCCATTCACACCTTCTTCCACCAACGTGGTTTCTACTATTTCCATACTCCCCTTATTACGGCATCAGACTGCGAAGGTGCAGGTCAAATGTTTACCGTAACTACCATGGATTTGGAAAACTTGCCTAAAAACGAAGAAGGCAAAGTAGACTATAGCCAAGATTTTTACGGCAAACACGCTTCTCTTACCGTTTCAGGACAGCTAGAAGGCGAGCTAGGTGCGCTTTCGTTGGGCGAAATTTATACCTTTGGTCCTACCTTCCGTGCCGAAAACTCCAACACTCCTCGTCACTTGTCTGAGTTCTGGATGATTGAACCTGAAATGTCGTTCTACGACATTGCCGACAACATGCAATTGGCAGAAGATTTTGTAAAATTCTGCTTGAAATGGGCGTTAGATAATTGTAAAGACGATATTCAATTCCTTAACGATATGTTCGATAAAGAATTGATAGACCGTATCAACTTTGTATTGCAAAACGAATTTGTACGTTTAACGTATACCGAAGGCATTCAAATTCTAGAAGAAGCCATTAAAAACGGCAAAAAATTTGAGTTCCGTGTAGGTTGGGGTACCGATTTGCAATCGGAACACGAACGTTACTTGGTAGAAGAACACTTTAAACGTCCCGTAATCCTTACTGATTACCCCAAAGAAATCAAGTCGTTCTACATGAAACAAAACGAGGATGGCAAAACCGTACGTGCTATGGACGTTCTTTTCCCAAAAATTGGCGAAATTATTGGTGGTTCTGAACGTGAAGCCGACTACGAAAAACTTCGTACCCGTGCTGCCGAAATGGGTGTACCCGAAAAAGACATCTGGTGGTACCTTAATACCCGTCGCTGGGGCTCTGCTCCTCACTCGGGCTTTGGTTTAGGTTTTGAACGTCTGCTTTTGTTTGTTACAGGTATGACCAATATTCGCGATGTTATTCCATTCCCTCGCACACCCAATAATTTAGAGTTCTAAAAGGTGATTTCTGCGTTACGCTTGCCCTCGTAATCCTCATTTACGACAAGTAAACTCCGGTTACTCGGGCTGCGCAAGCCTTGAAATCCCTCTTTTATAACTCTAAATAAGAGTAATCACCTTGCATTAATATTCACGAGCGCCAGCGAGTAATTTTAAAAGGTGATTTCTGCGTTACGCATAAAAAAATCCAGAGCAATTGCTCTGGATTTTTTTATACTAGCGACAATTGACAAGTGACGATTGACTAGCGACAGTTACTTTGCAACTTTTCGGCAATTTCTTTGAATTCTTCGGCCGTCAGTTTCAATTTCGGATTCGAGAAAAGCATATCACTTTCTTTTTGAATAGGAATTAAGTGAATGTGCGCGTGAGGCACTTCCAAACCAATTACCGCTTGTCCTACTTTTTGGCAAGGGAAAACCGCTTTGATAGACGATGCCACTTTTTTAGCAAAAACCTGCATCGCTGCCAAATCTTCGTCCGCTAAATCAAAGATGTAATCTACCTCTTGTTTAGGAATTACCAAGGTGTGTCCTTTTACCAAAGGATTGATGTCTAGGAAAGCAAAAAATTTGTCGTTTTCTGCCACTTTGTAGCAAGGAATTTCGCCTGCAACAATTCTGCTAAAAATGCTTGCCATAATCTTATAGTTCGATGTTCATGATTTCAAATTCAACGGTACCTACAGGTAGTTGAACTGGAACAATGTCGCCTACTTTTTTGCCAATTAACGCTTTGGCAATAGGAGTACCGGTAGAGATTTTGCCTTCGCGTAGGTTAGCTTCGGCTTCCGATACCAACGTATATTTCATTTGTTGGTTGTTTTTGGTGTTACGGATGGTAACTTTGGTTAGGATTTGAACTGAATCGGTAGATACTTGCGATTCATCCAAAATGCGAACATCCAACAAGGTAGCTTTTAGGGTAGCAATTTTAGCTTCCAATAAACCTTGTGCTTCTTTTGCAGAGTCATACTCTGCATTTTCGGAAAGGTCGCCTTTGTCGCGTGCTTCTGCAATTGCTGCTACAATACGGGGTCTTTCTACCGACTCCAAGTGAGAGATTTCTTTTAAAAGGTTATCGTAACCTTCTTTTGACATGTAAGTAATAGCCATAATTATTATTGTTGATTTGTTGATTTCAAAAAACACAAAAAAATAAAGAATCTCGATAGGTTACCGAGACTCTCCCATGGTTTTAAGACAGAGGCAAAGGTAGTTATTCTTTTTGAATAAACAAATCTTTAGTTGCTAATCTGTGTTAATTTAAGGGTTCTGTATGTGTTTATAGTTCAAGTAAAAAAAGATAAGGGCGAGAAGCCCTTATCTTAACCTAAACCTTAAACTATGAAAAATCTTTTCGACTTTCTGATTGCAAATATACTGCTGATTTTTAAAATTACAAACGTTTGCATATAAAATGATGAATATTTAACATATTTTAATAGAAAACGTATGCATACGCCGGCCGTTTAGTTGTTTAGTTGTTTAGTCGTTAAGGCGTTTAGTCGATTAGCCGATTAGTCGATTCACCGATTAGTCGATTAGTCACAAAAAAAATATTACCTTTGTACCATATTATCCGAATTGTATGAAAAAATTGTTTATAGAAACTTACGGTTGCCAAATGAACTTTGCCGATAGCGAGGTGGTGGCAGCGGTAATGCAGATGGCAGGATACGACTTGTGCGACGATTTGGCGCAAGCCGATGCTGTGTTTATGAATACCTGTTCTATTCGCGACCATGCCGAACAAAAAGCCAATGCTCGTTTGGAATATTTTTCGCAACTAAAACGCAAAAAGAAAAACCTAATTGTAGGTGTGTTGGGTTGTATGGCAGAACGCGTAAAAGAGCAACTGCTTGAGCAAAAGGTGGTAGATTTGGTGGTAGGTCCCGATGCTTATTTGGATTTGCCTCATCTTATTGCGCAAGTAGAACAAGGCGAAAAGGCCATCAATGTAGAATTCTCTACTACTGAAACCTACAAAGATATTTTGCCTCGCCGCATTGGAGGCAACAAAATAGGTGGTTTTGTATCCATTATGCGTGGATGCAACAACTTCTGCTCGTATTGTATCGTGCCTTATACTCGTGGTCGTGAGCGTTCTCGTCCGTACGAAAGCATTTTAAACGAGGTAAACGACCTATATAACAAAGGTTATAAAGAAGTTACCTTGTTGGGTCAAAATGTAAACTCGTATATGTACGAGGATATAAACTTTGCTCAGCTATTGGATAAATTGGCCACTGCAGTACCTGGTATGCGCATTCGTTTTACCACCTCGCACCCCAAAGATATTCACGAAGAAACCATTCAAGTGATTGCCAAACATCCAAATTTGTGCAAGCACATTCATTTGCCCGTGCAGTCGGGCAGTAACAAGATTCTTAAATTAATGAATCGTAAGTACACACGTGAGTGGTATTTAGAAAAGGTGGAATTAATTAGAAAGTACATTCCAGATTGTGGCATATCGACCGATATGTTTACTGGTTTTCACGATGAAACCGAAGAAGACCATCAACTTACTCTTCAATTGATGCGCGAAGTGGGATACGACAGTGCTTTTATGTTCAAATACTCGGAACGCGAAGGTACCTATGCTTCTAAACATTTGCCCGACAATGTTGAAGAAGAAGTAAAATTGCGTCGCTTGCAAGAAATGATCGATTTGCAATTGGAATTGTCGTTGCAAAGCAACCTAAAAGATGTAGGTAAAACCTTCGAGGTGTTGGCAGAAGGTTACTCTAAGCGCTCTAAAGAACAATTGTTTGGCCGTACATCGCAAAACAAGGTAGTGTTGTTTGACAAAGGCGATGTGCAGATAGGTGATCTCATTCAAGTAACAATAGAACGTGCAACCGCAGCCACTTTATTTGGCAAAAGAGTGTAATTTTAATTTTTTTTTAAAAAAACACCTGATTTTTAGCACTATATAAAAAAACTTGTATATCTTTGTAGCTGATTAATTGCGTAATTTAAACACATTGTATATGAAAAAACTTTTCACCGTATGTGGTTTGTTCTTGATTTCTCTGTTTGCATTTGCTGCTGCAGAGACAGAAATAACAACTTCGGAAAAATCAGAAAGCAAGGTATTGCACGAATTCAAGGACTTTTCACACTGGTCTATCCAGGTGAATGGCGGTTTCTCGCAATTCGATGGTGACGCAAATCAACGTTACGATCAATTGTTGTCTTCGTCGCAGTTGTTATGGACTGTAGGTATCGATGTGGAATATTCGTTTAACCCTGCTTGGGGTCTTATCGCTAACTTCCAATACATGCCTTATCACGCTCATACCAGCAGCACCAAGTATGGCAAAAACTACTTCCGTGGTAATATGTATGCTCCTTCGTTGATGTTGTCAATGAACTTGCTTAACTTGTTTGGTCAATATCGTAGCAATGCAGCATGGAACTGGTACTTGAACGCAGGTGTTGGTTTGGTGTTCTACGATGTTCAAAGCGAAAACGAAGGTGTAGTAGGCGAGGAATCACCCAAAGAAATTAAAGATGGTAAATCTATTGGTATTCCATTGGGAACCCAAGTTGAATACAATATCAACGATTATTTGGCTGTAGGTCTTAGCGGATACTATCGTATTCACAACAAAGATAACTTTGAAGGCGAAGACTATACCAAAGGTACCATGAACGATGGTGAGTTTTATGTAACCGCTAGCTTGCGTGTAAAATTAGCTCCTAATGTAAAAGAAGGTGGTCACATGCGTAACATCTCTATGATGGATTATCGCAAAAAACGCACGGGCGAAAGCAATTTGGAATCGCGCCTAGATAGTTTGGAAAAACGTGTTAAAGTATTGGAAGATACTGTAGCTAACAATATCCTACCTCGTTTGGACGAATTGGAAAAACAACACGCTACCACTCCTGACGAAGACGGTGACGGTGTACCTGATTTCCGCGATCGTCAAGCCGATACTCCTAAAGGTGCATTTGTTAACTACTGGGGTGAAGGCATTCCACAAGAAGCGTTGGAACCTGCATGCTGTGATGACGTGAAAAAAGTATTCTCTGCCTTGGGCATTGATCCAAAAGTAGACTACGATATGTCAGTATACTACGGATTTGATAAAGCAGATCTTACTGCTAAAGCACGTAAAAACATCGAAAAAGCTGCTCAAAAATTGAAAGAAAATCCTGATATGAAAGTGGAATTGCGTGGCTATTGCGACTTCCCAGGATCAAACAATTACAATTTGAAATTAAGCGAAAAACGCGTGAAGGCAGTGAAAGATGCATTGGTTAAAGCTGGTATTGCAGAAGACCGCATTACTGTACAACCTCAAGGTGCTTTGGCTAATCCTCCTAAAGCTGAATTGAAAAACCGTCGTTGCGATTTCTTCTTCTATTAATCGACAACGCATAAATGATAAAGCCCTTCGCCGTTTAGGCAAGGGCTTTTTTTGTAAATAATAGAGTATGAATAATATAGGTAACATAAAGCAACTGTATTTTAAGGATACGTCGTTTGCGAGTTTGATGGAGCAACGCATTTATAACATCTTGCTCATAGCTAGTAAATACGATGCCTTTATGCTAGAAGAGGATGGTAGAATTGACGAACAGATATTTAACGAATATACATCGCTGAACCTGCGTTATCCCCCTCGTTTTACCTTGGCGTCGACGCTAGAAGAAGCGCGCGAGTTATTATTGACACGTACCTTCGACCTGATTATCATGATGCCTGCTGTAGAGAACAGCGGTGTCTTTAACTATGCAAAGCAGATAAAATCGGTACACGCTACTGTACCCATTGTTTTGTTAACTCCTTTCTCGAGCGAGGTGTTTCATCGTCTGTACAAACACGAAGACCTTTCTGCCATTGACTATGTATTTAGTTGGATGGGCGAAACCGATTTGTTGTTGGCGATTGTAAAATTGCTAGAGGATAAAATGAATGTGGATGCCGATATCCAGTCGGTAGGGGTGCAGGTTATTTTATTTGTCGAAAATTCCATTCAGTTTTACTCGGCTATATTACCTTATTTATACAAGCACGTGTTTGTGCAATCGCGTTCGTTTATGACAGAGGCACTGAACGAACACGAACAAATGTTGCGCATGCGTGGTCGACCAAAAATTTTGTTGGCACGTAACTACGAAGAAGCGCAACAACTGTACGATAAATACAGCCGCAATATATTGGGGGTAGTGTCAGATGTGCGTTTTGATCGTGAAGGCAAGATTGATGCCGCTGCGGGTATAAAACTGGCTTCTTACATGCGTAGTCACGACCGATTTTTGCCCATTATCCTAGAATCGAGCGAAGAGCATAACAGAGAAGAAGCTAAACAATTAGGAACGGTATTCATCAACAAGAACTCTAAAACCTTGCATTTGGAGTTGAAAGAGGCGGTAAGTTCTACCTTTGGTTTTGGCGAGTTTCACTTTGTAGACCCCGATACCAAGTGGGTAGTAGCGGTGGTAAAGAACCTAAAAGATTTGCAAAACAAGGTATTTGATATACCTGCCGAATCGATGTTTTATCACATGTCGCGCAACCATTTGTCAAGGTGGTTGTATTCGCGTGCGATGTTCCCGCTTGCCGAGTTTCTACGCGATTTAAGCATTACCTCGATAGAAGAAGTAGACGAGGCACGAAAAATCATTTTCGATGCCATTGTGTCGTACCGAAGAATTAAAAACCAAGGTGTGGTGGCTGTATTTATGAGCGACCGATACGACAGCTATTCCAATTTTGCCCGTATTGGCGAAGGATCGATGGGTGGCAAAGGGCGAGGTTTGGCATTTTTGGATGTGGTGTCTAAACGCAACAAAGAATTCTTTGATTTTGAAACCACCCAAATTGTTATTCCTAAAACGGTAGTGCTTTGTGTCGATAAGTTTGATGAATTTATGGAGCAAAACCAGCTTTATGGCATAGCTTTGTCGGATAATGTATCGGACGATGAGATTCTTAAGCACTTTTTAGCCGCCAAATTACCTCGTTCGGTGGTGGCCGACTTGTATGCCTATTTGAAGGCCATCGACTCGCCCATTGCCATTCGTTCCAGTAGTTTGTTAGAAGATGCCCATTATCAACCTTTTGCGGGTGTGTATTCTACCTATATGGTGCCCAATATTAAGGGACATCGCATATCAACGCTAACCATGGTGTGCGAAGCCATCAAGGCAGTATACGCATCGGTTTATTATAAAGACAGCAAAACCTATATGAAAGCGACTAAGAATGTAATTAGTCGCGAAAAAATGGCGGTAGTGCTACAAGAAGTCTGTGGTAGACAGTACGGCAATCGTTTCTATCCATCGTTCTCTGGGGTGGGCAGATCGCTTAATTTTTATCCGATTGGCGACGAGAAACCCGAAGATGGTGTAGTAAATGTGGCGTTGGGCTTGGGTAAATACATTGTAGACGGTGGTCAAACCTTGCGTTTTTCGCCCAAACATCCGCACAACATTTTGCAAACCTCGTCGCTTGAGTTTGATTTGAACGAAACCCAAACGCATTTTAACGCCTTGGATTTGTCGCGTACTACTTTTTCGCCACAGGTGGACGACGGATTTAACCTGTTCCGTTTATCGGTGCGCGATGCAGAAGCAGATGGTACACTCCGTTTTGTTGCTTCTACCTTCGACCCTTACGACCAAATTATACGCGATGGACTTTACGAAGAAAAGTACCGCAAGGTAATTACTTTTGCCAATATCTTGGAGTACGAGGTATTCCCCTTGGCAGAAATTGTCGATAAGGTATTAAAGGTAGGCGAACGCGAAATGGGACGTCCTGTAGAGATTGAGTTTGCAGTTAATCTAGATTATACCGAAAACAAGAACAATGTATTCTACCTGCTTCAAATACGCCCCATTGTAGATGCCAACAAGTCTATTGACGAAGACTTGGAACAAGTGCCTTTGGATTCCACGCTTATTACTTCAAGGCAAGCGCTAGGCAATGGCATCATAGATAACTTGTGCGATGTGGTGTACGTAAAAGAGGGTATGTTTGGCCCTTCTAATAACCAGCTCATTGCTTACGATATCGATAAAATTAACCGTCAACTAATGGAGCAAGACAGACCCTACGTGCTAATTGGTCCGGGAAGATGGGGTAGTAGCGATACTTGGTTGGGTATACCGGTAAAATGGCCCAACATTGCAGGTGCTAAAGTCATTGTAGAGGCAGGTCAAACCTCGTACCACATTGACCCAAGTCAGGGTACTCACTTTTTTCAAAACCTAACTTCGTGCGGTTCGGCTTATTTAACGGTAGACGGATTGGACGATCGTGAGGTTTGTAACATGGACTATTTGGAATCTTTGCCTGTTGTTGCAGAAACTAAATACATCAAGCATGTGCGTCTAGAGCAGGCCCTGGTGGCTAAGATTGATGGCAAAAAAGGCATGGCTGTGGTGCTTAAATAGATGTCTTTTGCGCAAATGATGATTTTTTTGTAGAAAAAGTTTGCAATTCTAAAAAAAGGTATTACCTTTGCATCCACTTAAACGATGGTGCCATAGCTCAGTTGGTAGAGCAAAGGAATGAAAATCCTAGTGTCCCCGGTTCGATTCCTGGTGGCACCACAGCAAAAAGCTCAGAGATTCCTCTCTGAGTCTTTTTTTTTGCTGTAGGCCAATCCGTTTTTATATTCGG
>JAGCMZ010000236.1 GCA_017646225.1 Paludibacteraceae bacterium
ATGGTAAGAAGGATCCAAAACAGCAATCAACGCAAACTAACCATAGTAACGAGAATCATGTTCGTTTTGCGAAGAGTGCATGGATGGGTCGTCGGCTGATAGCACCAAAACACCACCGTTAACACCGGTAATGGCAGCATTCATAAAGGGGTCGGCAGCTACGTTCAAACCCACGTGTTTCATACAAACCAACGAACGTTTGCCCACAAAAGACATACCCATGGCGCTTTCCATGGCTGTTTTTTCGTTACTCGACCAGCGGCAGTGAATGCCTTTTTCTTTGGCTTCGGGCGATGCCTGGATGTATTCCGTTATCTCGGTAGAAGGTGTACCAGGATAGGCATATACCCCCGATAGACCGCCATCTAGCGCACCTTGCGCAATGGCTTCGTCTGCTAATAAAAGTAATTTTTGCATATATACTTAGTTTAATTGTTATCAAAATGGTGCCTCTGTCGATGGCTCGATAGGCATAACGTGGTTGCTTCTGCTGCCAAAGTCTTGGGTTACAGGCGACATAGCCGAACCATACGAGTTGTATGGTCTTTCGTCTGTATTCGAGAACTTGATCAACTCTTTGGTAAATTGTAAACGAACATCGCCCACGCTACCACTACGGTGTTTTGCAATGATGATTTCTGCAATACCCTCGTTGGAATTACCATCGGGGTCGGTCATAATTTTATAGTATTCAGGACGGTGAATAAAGACTACCATGTCGGCATCTTGCTCAATGGCGCCCGATTCACGCAAGTCGGATAATTGAGGACGTTTTTCTTCGCGGCTTTCAACACCACGGTTCAACTGTGATAGGGCAATAACTGGAATATCCAATTCTTTTGCCAATCCTTTTAACGAACGCGATATAATACTAACTTCTTGCTCACGACTGCCGTAGCTCATACCGCTGGCATTCATCAATTGCAAGTAGTCGATGATAATGCATTTGATATCGTGTTCCGATTTTAAACGACGCGCTTTGGTGGTTAATTCCGAAACCGAAATATTAGCGGTATCGTCAATAAAAATAGGAGCGTTGTTCAAGCAGTTGGTTTTGGTGTACAAATCTTCCCACTCGGTATTGGTTAAGTTACCCGATTTGATTTTTTTACCTTCAATTTCCGAAGCATTGATTACCAAACGGTTTACCAACTCCAAGTTGGACATCTCAAGCGAGAAAATAGCCACTGGGTAGTTAAAATCGATGGCCATATTCTTAGCCATGGATAGCACAAACGCCGTTTTACCCATAGCAGGACGTGCTGCAATGATGTTAAGGGTAGAGGGTTGCCAACCGTTGGTCATTTGGTCTAGCTTAGTAAAGCCTGTACGCAAACCGGTATAACCACCTTCTTGTTGCGATGCATTTTTGATGCGGTTTACTACTTCTGCCACCACATCGCCCACCTTGGTTACTTCTTTTTTTACACGACGTTGGTTGATTTCGAATATCTGACCTTCGGCATATTCCAACAAACTTTTGATATCGGCTTCTTCGCCAAAAGCTTGTTCTTCGATGCTCGATGAAATGCGAATCAAGTCGCGCGCCAAGAATTTATTGTAAATAATTTCGGCGTATTCTTCAATGTTGACAGCCGATGTACCAATTTCCGATAGCTCGGATAGGGTAACAAAACCACCAATGGCATCCAAACGTTTGCCTTTTTTCAATTCTTCCGATACGGTTAAAATATCGATGGGTTGCCCTGCAAACGACAAATCGCGCATGGCTTCGTAAATGTATTGGTGATTCTTGTGGTAGAAACTTTCGGGAGTAAGCAATTCGCATACCGTGCTATAGGCATGTTGGTAGGTTAACAAAGCACCCAATAGGGCTTTTTCTACTTCCAATGCTTGTGGTGGAAGTTTGCCTAATTCCTTTCCAGCACGCTCTACCGTGCTTGTAGCGTTGTTTTTCTTGTATTTTTTTGTAGTCTCGGTTGCCATAGTTTTTTATGAGTTCCAAAGATACAAAAAAAACGGTGATTCGTTGAATCGTTGATTTGTTTTTTTTGCACATTATTTTTGTTTAGGCGATTCATCTTCCGACTTGGTTTCCGGTCGGGATTTACACATACAAAAACTACAAAATGTGAACTCGCTTCGCTCAAACAACACATTTTGCTTAACGTTTTTGCACATATAAATCTTTTTCCGACCTCCACCAAATGTCGTCAG
>JAGCMZ010000237.1 GCA_017646225.1 Paludibacteraceae bacterium
AGACTATTTAGTGCCGCTTTGTAATGGTTGGAACGATATGGCTATTGATACTTTTTTAAAAATGCCCAAAAGCGAGCATAAAACCTATTTGCGCTTTTTATTGGACGCATTTATGCATTTGGTATGTAGCGAAGAAGGCTTAGCCTACTACCTAAATAATCACTATCAACTAGAAAAATAATTAGTATTATATAATAAGGTATGAAAAGAAGATTGATTGTATGTTTGCTGCCCTTGTTTTGGGTGTTGGCGGCAATGGCGCAACTACCCGAAACCATGTTGCTTAGTTTAGAGGGAGCAAAGCAGTATGCTGTAGAACACAACAGAACCGTGCAAAATGCTGGTTTAAGCGTAAAACAAGCCGAAGCGGCTCGTTGGCAAGCCATTGCTAGTATGTTGCCTCAAGTATCGGGTTCGTTAGACTACGCGAATATGTGTGGATACGAAGTAAAATTGGCAGGTATGCCTATCCCCATGAACCCAACGGGTAGCTTGTCTTTGCAAGCTTCTATGACCATTGGTGGCCAACAAATAGTAGGTTCGCTTATTTCTAATTTAGCCATAGAAATGCAAGATGTAGCAAAGGCTAAAACCGTTCAAGCCATCGAGGCCAACGTTACCAATGTGTATGTAAACATTTTAGCAACCACAGAAACCGTTGATTTGTTACGCAAAAACTTGGGTAACTTGCAAAACTTGTACAAAATGACCCAAAATGCGGTAGAGGTAGGTGCTGCCGAACAAATTGATGCCGATCAACTTTCGGTGCAAGTAGCATCGATGGAGAGCGCCATCAATACCACCGAACGTACTGTTGAGGTGTTGTTTAGCTCGCTACGTTTGTTATTGGGGGTATCGGCCGAAGAGGTAATTGATCTTACCGACGATTTGCATAACATTCTAAATGCCGACGAGGCCATGAAACTATTGTCTACCGAATTGGTGTTAGAAGAAAACTACGATTATGCGTTATCTAAAAAGCAAGCCGAACTAGCCCAAAAGCAAGTAACGCTTAAAGCTATGGAATATGTGCCTACCCTTACTGGTTTTTATCAATACAGCGGTAAAACTTATTTTGGTCAGGCCGAAGGCATGAATATGACCCCTCCTAATACCGTAGGGGTAACATTAAGTGTGCCTATTTGGTCTAGTGGTGTGCGTGCTGCTGGTGTTACAGAAAAGAAATTGGCAGCTCAAGCGGCTCAAAATACCTTGGCAGATACCGAAGATCAATTAAAAGTACAAGACCATCAATACCGTTACGATTTGGTATCGGCTTACGATAATTACCAAATTCAAAAACGCAACATCGAGGTTACACAACGTGTGTTCGATAACATGGCTAAGAAATTCGAATACGGCTATGCATCATCGCTTGATGTTACCAATACCAGCTC
The DNA here is from genome assembly GCA_017646225.1 of Paludibacteraceae bacterium. Classification (GTDB taxonomy): domain Bacteria; phylum Bacteroidota; class Bacteroidia; order Bacteroidales; family Paludibacteraceae; genus Enterocola. The sequence goes on from JAGCMZ010000237.1 coordinate 1,398, forward strand.
TAATTTAATTAGTGCACAACAAAATTACATTCAAGCGCTTACATCGATGGTACAAGCCCATGTTAATCTTAAAAACTTATTAAATAAATAGTCAATGAAAAAATATTTTATTATAGCAGCTATGGCATTGGTGTCGCTTTCGGCATCAGCACAAGTAGCCTTTGGTATTAAAGCCGGATGTGTTAGTTCTTTGGGATTTGAACAAGACTGGAGTTCGGTTAATTTTGACAACTTAACCATTAAAACCGATCAAGCATACGGTTTTGATGTGGGTGTTATGCTTCGTTTTGGTTATCGTTTTTATGGACAAATTGAAGCCAATTACAACTTTGTTTCATCGTTGAACTCAATTGGCCAAATGGTAGAAGACAATTGGAACGGTGTTCCAACCCAACAATATTTGACCCAACAATCCATTAATATCCCTGTAATGGCAGGTGTAAAATTGTTTGAAACCAAAAACTTTAACTTGCGTTTGATGGTGGGTCCTACCTTTAATTTCAACATCGGACAAAACGGTGCGATTCAAGCAGAAGGTGTTGATTCTGAGTTGAAAACTTGCTCGTTTGGTTTGGATTGCGGTTTGGGTGTAGACATTTGGGTGTTTGCATTGGATTTGCGCTACCGCTTGGTACAACCTGGATACGCGTATAAAGTAGATGAAATGGTACTAAATACCAACCCTCTTAACTCGTTCGAGATTTCATTGGGATGGAAGATATTCGATAAAACAAAATAATAAAATACAAGGATATGAACAAATTTGTAACTAGTTTGGCTGCGATAGCGTTGTTGGTAACGGTATCGTCGTGTAGCGAAGAGAAAGCTACCGTACAAGAGGTAGAAAAGGTAGAAAAGGTGCAAGTAATGAAATTAGCTACCACCGAGATTGAGCGTGAGGTAATTTTACCAACTACACTAGAAGGATACGACAATATGAAAGTATCTTCTTCTGTGAGCGGTATTATCGACGAAATCTTAGTAAAAGTAGGCGATAGAGTGTCTAAAGGTCAGTTGTTGGTAAAGATGGATCCTACTCAATATACAACTACCAAACTTACCTATGCTAATTTGGGAGTAGAAATGAGCCGTATGGAAGCGTTGAAAGCCGCTGGAAGTATTTCGCAACAAATTTATGACCAAACTAAAACCCAATACGAACAAGTAAAGGAACAATTGGCCCTTTACGAGAGCAATACGTTTGTACGCGCCGATTTTGCAGGTGTTATTTCGGCTAAAAACTTTGAAAATGGTGAGCTTTGCGCAGGTCAACCCATTCTTCAACTTACTCAAATTAATAAGTTGAAAGCATTTGTTAATGTGCAAGAAAACTACTTCCCTTACCTTAAAAAAGGGATGAAGTTAAACATTACTTCAGAGATTTATCCCGATAAGGTATTTGAAGCCATCATCGAAACGGTATTCCCAACCATCGATCCTTCTTCACATACTTTCTCTGTAAGAATACAGATACCTAATGCATCAGAAACCTTGCGTCCTGGTATGTACGTATCTACCTCTATTCCTGTAGGTAAAGTAAAAGGTATGTTGGTTCCTTATCAATCAGTGTTGAAACTAATTGGTTCTAACGAACGTTATGTGTTTGTAAACGATGGTGGTAAGGCAAAACGTATAACGGTTACTTTGGGTAAACGTTTTGACCGCGATGTAGAGATTATCTCTGATGAATTAAAAGAAGGTGACGAACTAATTGTGGTTGGTCAAGGTCGTTTGGTAGACGGTGTAAAATTGGAAATTGTTAAATAATAAGCAGTTATGAGTATTTACAAGACGGCGATAAATAAACCCGTTACCACTATACTTATCTTTATAGCGGTAATGATCATTGGTGCGTTTTCGTATATAAAACTGCCCATTGACCAAATGCCAGAAATGGACCCTCCATACATCATGGTAATGTGTACCTACCCAGGTGCCAATGCTACCGAAATGGAGACAAACATTACTAAGGTACTAGAAAATAGTTTGAACTCGGTAGACGGGTTAAAAGAAATTACTTCTAAATCAAAAGACAATATTTCTGTGGTAACCCTAGAGTTGGAGTGGGGTACCAACATGGACGAGGCGGTAAACGACGTTCGCTCGTACATTGATATTGTAAAAGATAACCTGCCAGATGGAACATCGAACCCCTTTATCTTTAAGTTTAGTTCTAGTTCTATGCCTATTATTCAATATGCGATTACAGCAGAAGAATCGTATCCAGGGCTAGAAAAATTATTAGACGATGAGGTAATTCCATTGCTAAACCAAGTAGACGGGGTGGGTAATATCTCTATGTCTGGTCAACCCGAACGTTACGTGTACGTAGATATAGATCAGGCTAAATTAGATGCTTATCATATTCCACTAGAACTAGTTGGTAGTGCAATTAGCGCAAACAACTTGAACATGGCATCGGGTAGCGTTAAAATGCTTGACGAACAATACCAAGTACAAGTACGTAGTGAATACTTAGAAAGTGCTGAAATAGAGAATGTAGTAGTTACTACCACTCCTCAAGGTAAGCAAATCTACGTACGCGATTTGGCTACCGTGCGCGATACCATCAAAGACCTTACCCTAGACGAAAAAATTAACAGCCGCGACGGGGTACGTTTGGTCATTATGAAACAATCGGGTGCCAATACCGTGCAAATTTGCCGCGAGTTGAATAAAAAAATGGAGCAAATTAAGAGTCAATTGCCTCCTGATATTCATATTGATGTGGTGTACGACTCATCAGAAGATATTCAAAACTCTATCGACTCGTTGATTGAATCTATTTTGTATGCGCTACTATTTGTGGTATTGGTGGTGTTGTTCTTCTTGGGTCGTTGGCGCGCAACCTTGATTATTAGTGCTACCATCCCTATTGCCTTGATTGTGGCATTTATCTACTTGTTGTTTGTAGGTAGTTCGTTGAATATCATTTCTTTGTGTTCGCTTACCATTGCTATTGGTATGGTGGTAGACGATGCCATTGTGGTATTGGAAAATATTACCTCTCACATAGAACGTGGTTCTAACCCTCGCGAAGCGGCTATTTATGCTACCAACGAGGTGTGGGTATCCGTTATTGCAACTACATTAGTTATTGTGGCTGTGTTCGTGCCTCTAACCATGCTTACCGGTTTTGCTGGTATCATGTTTAATGAATTGGGCTGGATTGTTACCATTGTAGTATGTACTTCTACGGTAGTGGCCATTACCTTAACTCCTATGCTTTCTTCTAAGCTATTACGTGCTAAAAAAGTACGTGTAGAAAATGGTAGACTAATAGAAGAATCGGTACAAGCTGGCTGGTATCAAAAATACGTGGTTGGCATGTTAGACAAAGTGGATGCTTTCTATGCTAAGGCATTGGGTGCTTGCTTGCGCCATAAAGCCTTAACTTTGGTAACGGTATTTGCTTTATTTATAGCGTCGTTGATTCCTGCTTATTTAGGTTTTGTAGGTACCGACTTTATGCAAAAAACCGACAACGGTCGTTTAACTGTAAAGGTGGAATTGCAACGTTCTACCCGTGTAGAAGAAACCGCTGCATTGGCTCGTCAGTTAGAAGCCCGTATTATGGAATTAGTGCCAGAGGTACGTATGTTGTCTTCTACTACTGGTTCGCCTGACGATGCTGGTTTCTCGG
>JAGCMZ010000238.1 GCA_017646225.1 Paludibacteraceae bacterium
ACCAAAATAAACATCAACGACCGATACGCTCCGCTCATCTGCCTAGCATCGCCCCTTATCTGCTGGGGTATCCAACTACTTACAGGCTTCGCTTTGGGCTACGAATTGCTATTATTAAACGGATTCATTACCTTTGTAGGATTATTATTCATTAAAAAATCATGAAAATACAATCTGCCACCTTTGTACAAAGCAGCCCTAGCATAAGCAAATGCCCCAGCACACACCTACCCGAGTTTGCCTTTATAGGCAGATCGAACGTAGGCAAATCGTCGCTCATAAACATGCTAACCGGGGTAAAAGGATTGGCCATGACCAGTTCTAAACCTGGTAAAACCTTGCTTATCAATTACTTTTTAATTAACGAGCAATGGCACCTAGTCGATTTACCTGGTTATGGTTATGCGCAAGTAGGCAAGAAAAAACGCGATACATTAGAGGGGATGATAAAAAACTACATTGACAAACGTGAACAACTTACCAACCTATTTGTATTGATTGACAGCCGCCACGAACCCCAACGCATCGATACCGAATTTATCAATTGGCTGGGCGAAATAGGTGTACCTTTTTCTATTGTCTTTACCAAAGTAGACAAATTATCTAAAACCGCTTGCCTACGCAACGTTGAAACCTATAAAAAGCACCTACTACAATCGTGGGAATCGCTTCCCCCTATGTTCATCACCTCGTCCGAGAACAAAACCGGCCGCGAAGAATTGCTTGCGTACATAGAGGAGATTCTTTCGTAATGGTGAAGCGCCGAAACAAAAAATACACAAGTTTCATTTTTTTTATTTATCTTTGTGAGTTAATCAGCATTTATTCACTAAAATTTAAATACTATGTTAGAAGCACAAAAAAAGATGAAGACATGGTTCTATGCTCTTCTATCGCTTCCAGCAACCGCTATGGGATTTGGCCTTTCGGTTCAAATTGCAGCATTAAGCTGGATTCTTTCGACCAAGTACGGTCTTGATATTCACGAAATTGGTATTGTTTGGGCTGCAGGTCCTATTGCAGGTATCATTGCTCAACCCATTGTAGGTGCCGTTTCAGACAAACTATGGTTTATGGGTGGTCGTCGTCGTCCTTGGGTTATCTTGGGTGGCGTACTAACTGGTATGATGCTATTGGCCCTTCCTAACCTAGAAATTGTACAAAAAATGTTTGGCATGGGCGGAGCAGAAGGTTTGTTAGCCATTGCGGTAGCCGTTGCATTAACCTTAGACCTAGCTATTAACGTAAGTTTCAACCCTACCCGTTCGCTAGTAGCCGACTGTACCACCAAAGAACAACGTAGTTCTGGCTTTACCTGGATGCAAACCGTATCGGGTACCTTTGGTGTATTGGCTTACCTAATTTCGGTTATCTTGGGCAACGAAATCCTTATATACGTAGGTGCCGTTATTGCTGTATTGTTTACCGTTCTTCCTATCTTCTTTATTCAAGAACCTCGCGAACTAGCTAACGAAGAAGAAGGCGCTGCCGTTAAGCAAGAAAAATCGTCTATCAAAGACATGATAGAAACCATTCTTCCTCTAGCTGGTTTCCTTATTTATGGTATTTACTTTATTATCGACACCCTATTTGGTTTGGGTGTAAGTGGCAATATTTTTGGCCTAGACTACGTAGAAGTAGCTTGCGTGGGTATTCAAATCTTAGCCATTCTAGCTGTACTATTTAACGTTACTCGCAGCTCAGAAAACAACAACCAATTCCAAAAAATCTTGTTGGCTCACTCGTTTACCTGGTGGGGTGTTCAAACCATGAACGTATACATGTTCTTCTATGTATCCAACATCATCAGTGGCATTTCTGCCGATGCTTTTGCTTCGGTTAACTCGTGGGCATTTTTGGTTCGTGACTTAATTGGCGCTCTCCTTCCTGTATTGGTATTGAACGTTATTGCACGCAAATCGGGCATGTCTAAAACCCACACCGGTTCTATTTTGCTTATGGCATTGGGTTATGCGCTTATCTACTTCTTTGGTGCAAACATCTACGTATTCTTTGCATCGTTGTGCTTGGTAGGTATTGGTTGGGCATCGTTGGTATCACTTCCTTTTGCTATCATGAGCGAACGCGTAGACCAAAGCAAAATGGGCTTGTACATGGGTATCTTCAACCTATCTGTTGTATTGCCTCAATTGGTTGCATCGGGCAAAATGGGCGAGATTGTTAATGCAGCAGCAGACAAATCAATCATCTTTGCTATCTGCGCCATCTGCTTGGCCATCTCTGGTGTTCTTTGGATTGCCGTAAAAGACAAAAAATAAACATCCTATAATACAGCGTAATGTCATTTCGGCATTACGCTAAATACAAAATCGAGGTATAGCTCTAAGAACTATACCTCGATTTTTATATTCGGAAAGATAAATTTATCAATCAAGATCGGCAGCTTTTCCTTTAAAAGAAGGTGTACGTTTTTCTAAGAAAGATTGGATGCCTTCTTTGTAATCTTGCCCTGCATATACTTTAGAACGGAAAGAGTTGATCAACTCAAAGTTTTCGGCAGAAATACTAGCAGAAGCACGGGTTAAGATGCGGAACTGACGTTTAATCGCACTGATAGACAGAATAGAATTACGGCGTAGCGGTGCTAAGATACGTTCTTCTAGCAGTTGGTTTAGCTCTTCCATTGGAGCAATATAATTCAATAAACCTACGTTCAATGCTTCTTCTGCAGTAACGGCATTGGCCGTAAAGAACATTTCGCGTGCTTTATTCACACCCAATTGATGAATAAAGTGCATAATACCCGATGCGTTATATGGAATACCAATTTTGGCAGGAGTAATGGCAAATGTAGCAGAATCTGCCGCAACAATCATATCGCAAGAAAGGCATAAATCGCAAGCACCACCCCATACAGTACCATTTACACAGGCAATTACAGGAATAGGCAAGTCTTGAACTTTGCGTAGTAAACGTTCCATAGGCACATCAAAAGCCAATGGATCGAAGCCATCTTGAGGTAATTCTCTGATATCGTGACCAGCACTCCACACACCATGACTACACTCTGCGGTAATGACCACACCTACACATTCAGCATTATATGCACCATCTAATGCTTCAATCATTTTATCGCACAAATCCTCGCTCAAACAATTTAAGCGTTTAGGATTGTTCATCTGTATAAAACAGATTTTGTCTGTTACAAAACTTTCAATCATAACATTTATTGTTAAAAGTCATTATTTCGCCGGCAAATGTATAAGAAAATACATAAACCTTTACACAATAAATAGTTATAATTATTTAAATCCCCATACTGAATAGTTCACTTCCGCCTCAACTCTACTCTCTACATCGTTGGGCAAACTAGGAAAGAAATCTATTCCGGTTACTTGTTCTACCGAATCGACAGGACAGGCATAACTTTTCAGTTTTTTTCTGCCCGACACGTGATCAAAAAGCAACCCCAAGGCCTCGTATCGACCGTTGTTTTGAATTAGGAATACCTTATAAAAACCATCGGGCACTACTACTTGATTTTCGCCTATGGTTCCTAGTGCCTTTTTGTTAACAACAGGACCGCACACAATGTACACACTGCCGTACTGATTGGCCCATTTGCGTCCACGGTCTTCAAAATCCTGCCAAACGCCTGCGTTTAAGTTATGAATTTGCGGACAAATGTTGGTAAAATAAAACGACTCGCGCATGGCGGTTTCGCTCCATTTCATATCGGCAGCAGGTGCCATATGCCCCCTGTCGTAACCCGATTTACGATAATCGCTATTTTCAGCCTGTTTACCCACCACCATGGGGTCGGGGTAAAAATGGTCGGTACGAGGCAATTCACCTGCCACTTCTTGCGCTGTCAGTTCGTAGGCAACCCAATTGGGCAACAACCAATCGGAATTATACGACACCGTATAAGCTTCGTGCTGAATTTCTTGCGAAGTTACCGATTGGGTAAATTGCGGAATTTCTAACTGGCCAGTTGGGTACGTAGCGCGTTGACAGCTATAATGATAGCCCATCATTCCAACCAGCAAAAACAAAATCAATAATCTAATAGCTAGTTTTTTGTTCATAGTGGTAGCAAAGATACATATTTTTTACTACCTTTGCACTTTACCGTTCTCAATTTATGGCTTTATTTTCGTCAGAAAATCCACACTATAAATACAATCGTAAAACACTAAAATACGAACGTATAGACAATACAGTTGGCTACCACATTCGAAAATTCTTAAAAGTGGCTGCCTTGGGTATTGTTCTTGGGTTTGGTACATTCATACTCCTTATTACGTTTATTCCATCCCCCTCGCAAAAAAAACTGGCCGAAGAGAACGACCGCATCAACAGCCAATATCAATTGCTTACTAAACAATTGGACGATGCATTGGAAGTTATGACGCTGATTCAAGAACGCGACGATAATTTTTATCGCGTCATGTTACAGGCCGACTCTATTCCCACTGCACTTAGAACGGGCAATATCAAAAATTCCACCCGCTACGACCAATGGGATAATTTAAGAACGGGCACCATTGTAAAAGAAACCACCCAAAAAATGGACTTGTTGAATAGAATGCTTTACACACAATCGCGTTCGTTCGACGAATTGGTAGAACTATCCAAAGAGCACGAAGATAGATTGCTCCACATTCCTGCTATCCAACCAGTTTCTAACAAAGACTTAAAACGTACCGCTTCGGGGTACGGCCGACGCATCGACCCCATTTACAAAACCGTTCGTTTCCACAAGGGCATGGACTTTTCGGCCCCTACTGGTACCGATATTTTTGCTACAGCCGATGGTACTATCACCTCTATTGGATGGAAACAAGGTTACGGTAATTGCATTGTTATTAACCATGGATACGATTACGAAACCTTGTACGCACACATACATAAATTTAAAGAAGGATTGCGCCGTGGTAGCAAAGTATCGCGTGGCGATGTCATTGCTTCGGTGGGTAATACAGGTAAATCAACCGGTCCACACCTACATTACGAAGTAAAATACAAGGGTGTGCACCAAAATCCACAAAACTACTATTTCTTGGACTTAACACCCGAAGAATACGACGAAATGATTCGTATATCATCTAATAGTTCTCAAACCTTTGACTAACCTGCATGCAAAACCTTACCAAACAATATTACTCCATTGGCGAGGTAGCCGATATGCTGAATGTAGCAACCTCAAAGCTGCGTTTTTGGGAAAGTAAATTTGATTTTTTACAACCCAAAACCAACGATAATGTAACTCGTTTTTATTCAAAAGACGACATCCGATTATTGCAGCTTATTACCTACTACGTAGAAGAAAAAGGTATGACGCTAGAAGGCGCTGCTGCACAAATCAAAAAGAACAAACAAAAAGCGCAAACACAGTTCAATGTGATTGAAGAATTAGCCACTTTGCGCAAAGCATTATACGACATCCGCACCGAAATGAATAAATTAAAAGATAACGACCATGAATAAACAAAAATTTTCATACGCCATGCTTTCCATTGGCATGCTATTGCTGCTGTTTGGTATGTTTAGAGAAAAATATGCTTCGTCCGATTCAGCATCAGAAGCTACTCAAACCAACGTAGAGCAAGTAGGCAAAGTCAAAAACATCATCTTTATTATAGGCGATGGCATGGGGCCTAACCAAATTAATTTGGTGGGCGATAGCGCCAATAACTTTGAACGTAGCCACAGCATTGGTTTTTCTAAAACCTACTCGGCCAGCCACCGCGTTACCGACTCGGCCGCTGGTGGAACCGCTTTGGCTTGCGGCGTTAAAACCAACAACGGTGTTTTGGGCATGAATGCCGACAGCGTACCCGTACAATCGATTATGCAAGAACTTCGCCAAAGCGGTTTGGCAACTGGCGAGGTAGCCAGTTGCCGCATTACCCATGCGACACCAGCGGCCTTCTACGCCCATCAAGTAAACCGTGGCATGGACGCCGAAATTTTAAGCGACCTTTATAAATACGGTCCTGATGTGTTTGTAGCAGGCGGCAACAAACTATTGGTACCCGACTCGCTTACCCAAGCTGGCTATCAAGTTACCTACAGCCTTGACAGCATGGCCAACATTGCCAAAGGCAAAGTAGCTTGCATCTTGGCCGAAGAAGACATGCCTACCTCGCCCATGCGCGGCGATACCATTGCCCAAGGCGTTTTGCAAACCCTACGTTTGCTAGAGAAAAACGAAAAAGGTTTCTTCTTGTTTATAGAAGGTTCGCAAATTGACTGGGCTGGCCATGGCAACGAAGGCGAACGCTTGCGTGCCGAAATGAAAGACATCAACCGCGTTATTGGCGTTTGCATGGATTACGCCGACCAACACCCCGGCACCTTGGTATTCATTACTGCCGACCACGAAACAGGCGGTTTAAGCCTTCCTAACGAAGAGCTAACCCCAACCTTCTCTACCGGCAGCCATAGCGGTGTAATGGTACCTTTCTTTGCATACGGCACCGGCGCCGACAAACTAACCGGCATCCACGAAAACACCGACTTTAAAGCGTTGCTTTTGTCGTTGATGCAAAAAAAATAAAAAAATCTCCTTTCTCCTTTTTCAGTTCTCATTTTTTTATTAATTTTACACCCGATTTAGCGCAATCGCTGGCAAGACATAGAGCGACTTGTTATGTTGCGTTAGTATTAACCCAATATTTAAAAACAATGGATTTATTAAAAATTGCTGAAGCAGCATTTGCCAGCGGTAAAGAAATGCCTACCTTCAAAAGTGGCGACACTGTTACTGTATCGTACAAAATTATCGAAGGTAACAAAGAACGTATCCAACAATACCGTGGCGTAGTTATCAAAATTGCCGGTCATGGCAACAAAAAACGTTTTACCGTACGTAAAATTTCTGAAAACGTAGGTGTAGAAAGAATTTTCCCATTCGACTCTCCATTCATCGAGAAAGTTGAAGTTAACAAAATTGGTCGCGTTCGTCGTGCTAAATTGTACTACTTGCGTGCCCTTACTGGTAAAAAAGCTCGTATTAAAGAACAAAAAGCGAAATAAGAGCCGCTTACCTATGAATAACAAAAAAGAGGAAATCTTTCGATTTTCTCTTTTTTTATGCCTTTATATTTTCACTAAACGCATTTTATTGCTATATTTGTAAAAATTTTACATCAGTGTATAAGTGATTAACACGGGTTTCTTACAACAGTTAGAGCTGAAAATAAACGAGCTTTTGCAACACAACAAAAAGCAACAAGCTACTATTCAGCAATTAAACACAGAAATTGAAGTAATGAAACGACAGTTGACCGAAGCCCATGTTAACCTGGTAGAATTGCAAAAAAAGTACGACAACTTACTCATAGCTCAAACTATTGTTAAAGCCGAAAAGGACGACATTAAACGAGCCAAAGCCAAGTTGACAAGATTATTAGAAACCATAGATCGTTGTATCGGACAGTTAAATGCTTGAGACCCGTATGGAGAAAGATGCCATCAACCCCAAATTACAACATTTAAGGGGTAGCATAGAAGACGCTCTCACCATCAATTTACACATTCTGGGTCAAACCATGAACTTAACCATTGAACGTCGTGAAGAGGAACTGTATCGAAAAGCAGAGCGACTCATTAACCTACGATACAACATGTACGCTAGCCTATATGCCGAATCGCGCGATAACAACCGATTCGCTGCCATGACCCTGTTAGACATCGCGCTCATGGCACAAAAAGCAGAGTACATCCAATCGGACGTCGTTTCGAAACTACTTGAATTGGGCAACAAAATAACATCCGATATAGCGGAGTAACCCTTTCCAGGTGATTTAACCTGTATTCGTATACCTTTTTTGCAATTTTCTAAGGACCTTACACTGCCAAGGAAGATTGCATTTTTTATTTTATTCACTTATAAATTCATTACTATGAACATATTATTTTACGCATTAGCTTCGGCGGGAGGCGCCTTGATAGCAGTGATTATACTGCTGCTGACGCAACACCTAAGAGGCAAAAGCATGATTAAAACGGCAAAAGCCGAAGGAGAGGCCATTAAAAAGGCCAAACTGGTTGAAGTAAAAGAAAAATACTTACAACTAAAAACCGAATTTGACAAACAATCGAACGCACGTAATGCTAAATTACAATCGCTAGAAGCCAAATTAAACCAACGCGAAAAACAACTACAAGGTCAAGAAGACTTTTTGGTAAAAAAAGAAACCGAATTGGATCAATTGCGTAGCAACTATGAAAGCCAAAAAGACGTTGTAGAAAAGAAAGAACAAGAATTGGATCGCTTGCATCATCAAGCCATCGAAAAATTGGAAACCATTGCTGGTTTATCGGCCGAAGAAGCTAAAAATCAAATGATTGAATCGTTGAAAGACGAAGCCAAAACAGCGGCTATGTCGTACGTAAACGAAATCATGGAAGAGGCGCGCATGAACGCCAACAAAGAGGCGAAAAAGATTGTTATCAACTCTATTCAACGTGTAGCCAGCGAAGCTGCTATCGAAAATGCAGTAACCGTATTCCACATTGAATCGGACGAAATGAAAGGCCGCATCATTGGTCGTGAAGGTCGTAACATTCGTGCATTAGAAGCGGCAACGGGTGTTGAAAGTGTGGTAGACGATACCCCAGAAGCCATCGTGCTTTCGGCATTCGACCCTGTTCGTAGAGAAATTGCTCGTTTGTCGCTACACCAATTGGTACAAGACGGTCGTATCCACCCTGCTCGTATCGAAGAGGTAGTGGCCAAAGTAACCAAACAAATTGAAGAAGAAATTGTAGAAATTGGTAAACGTACCACCATCGACTTGGGTATTCACGGTTTACATCCCGAATTGGTTCGCCTAATTGGCAAAATGAAATATCGCTCGTCGTACGGTCAAAATCTATTGCAACACGCACGCGAAACTGCCAACCTTTGTGCCGTTATGGCATCGGAATTGGGCTTGAATCCTAAAAAAGCACGCCGCGCTGGTTTGTTGCACGATATTGGTAAAGTTGCCGACGAAGAACCCGAACTACCACACGCACTTTTGGGTATGAAAATTGCCCAACGTTGTGGCGAAAAACCCGATATTTGCAATGCCATTGGTTCGCACCACGAAGAAACCGAAATGCAATCGCTTATTGCACCCATTGTGCAAGCGTGCGATGCTATTTCTGGTGCTCGTCCAGGTGCACGTCGCGAAATTGTAGAAGCATACATCAAACGCTTGAACGACCTTGAAAACTTGGCCATGAGTTTCCCTGGTGTACAAAAAACCTTTGCTATCCAAGCAGGTCGTGAGTTGCGCGTTATTGTAGGTGCCGACAAGATTAGCGACAAAGATACCGAACTATTATCGGGAAAAATTGCACAAAAAATCCAAGACGAAATGACCTATCCCGGACAGGTTAAAATTACCGTTATCCGCGAAGTTCGTTCCGTTGCGGTAGCGAAATAAGTCGCTATAGCGACGACTAATCGGCCAATCGACTAATCGGCCAATCGAAAAAGTCGATTCACCGATTCACCGATTCACCGATTCACCAACGTTTTGCTTATGCAAAACGTTTAACTGGGGCTGACTGGCTTTGACAGCGAGATGAACTGGTATGTAAGCATGCAGAGCGTTGTAAGGGGGCTCTATAATCTGAACTTTCAAACTATAACTGGCAATAACAATTATGCTCTTGCTGCTTGATCGAATAATAGTAGATTAGCTTTATCTTGGCACAAGGTGCTAAGACAAGACATCTCCCAAACGCCGTTGTTTCGAGGCTGTTTGACACGGAGGTGCGGATAAATCGAAACTGGTTTGCCTTGGCTTCGCAGGGCAAATAAGATTTTAGAAGATAAGCCGATTGGTTGGTGGCCTTGGTCTTGCCGTCGGACGAAAATCAAAGGCAAGGATAAGCATGTAGAAAGCGTATTATTTCCTCGTTTGGACGAGGGTTCAATCCCCTCCAGCTCCACAAAAAACGCGTCACTTAGGTGACGCTTTTTGTTTTTTGTGGAGCTTATCCATTTATTTATTACGCTACTCCGTAGCGGCG
>JAGCMZ010000239.1 GCA_017646225.1 Paludibacteraceae bacterium
ATTGCGCATCAAGGTTATTCATGTAATCGTCACGATAGGTTTTGGCCAATATGGATGCTGCCGCAATGGACTGATACGTAGCATCGCCTTTTACCACACAGGTATAAGGAATGGTAAGGGTTGTCTTGAAACGATTTCCATCTACCAACAGGTGTTGCGGTTGTACTTTTAGCTGTTCCAAAGCTCGATGCATGGCCAAAAAAGAAGCATTCAAGATGTTAATTTTATCGATTTCATCGGGCATTACCATGCCTACCCCCCAGGCTATGGCTTGCCATTCTATAATGGGACGCAGTTGATAGCGTTTTGCCTCGGATAGCTGCTTGGAATCGTTTAATAGTTCATTATTAAAATCGGGCGGCAAAATAACGGCTGCGGCAAAGACAGGTCCTGCCAAGCAACCACGACCAGCCTCGTCTAAACCACATTCCAAAAGGTTCTTATGTAAGTAAGGTTGCAACATGTTGCGTTACTAATTATCTGGATTCATAAAGGATATGGGTAATGACATTTCCCACGGCATACAAGGTATTTTTGTCGATATTTTCGAGCACATCGTTTGTTGTATGCCAGGTATCGGGGAATCCAACTCCTTCGCGGTAGTGAATGATATCAATACAAGGTATTTTTGCCAGTAGGTTAACGTAATAATGATCGTCGATGATACCGCCTCCTTGGGTAGGAACGAACACATTTCCATGCCCCAATTGCGCAGCTCTATCCCATACAAAATTGGCAATATCAGGCGCAAAATGCATAGAAACCTGATCTTTGGCAAACACTGGATTTTTACCTCCTACCATATCCAATAAAATACCAAATTTAGCATTGTATGGACTTACGTGAGGGTTCATTGCCCAATACTGAGAACCTAAGCAGAAAGAGTTCTCTACATCGCCATGCCCATAATCTTCGGCATCGAACAAGATGATATCTAATCCCACATGGGGTTGTTGGAGGGACACCAAACGGGCAACCTCTAACAAAACAGCCACACCACTGGCTCCGTCGTTAGCACCCATTACAGGTTGGTTGCGGTTGGATACAATTGTATCTTCGTCGCAAATATGTCTAGAATCCCAATGTGCACAAAAAAACAAGCGGTTCTGACTAGCGGGATTCCAAGAGGCAATGATATTACGGGCATTCAATACCGTACCATCGTAAGCGCGCAAGTTGGCGTACTGGTTTATTACTTGGGCGCCATAACGTTCTAACGTTGCTACCAAATAATCACCACACAAACGATGCGCTTCTGAATTGGGTACACGAGCGCCAAAATCGGTTTGCGCTTTTATAAAAGCATAGCTGCTGTCTGCGCAGAAAGCAGGCACAACTGGCATATCGGCTTGCTCAGTTTGGGTTTGCTCCGATGCATTGGATTGGCATGCTAATAAGCTACAGCCCATCAAAATACCAATAAAAAACGTTATAAGGTTCTTTCTTTCCATTGATTAGGGAAAAATGTTAATAATAAGACAAGTATTACATAAAATGGATACACAACGGCCACAAGGGGATAGTACAGCATGCTTGCAACACTTTTATGATACCCAGCTACACTACCAATTAGGCCTGCATCGACTACAAATTTAAGCAAAAAAACAAGAAAGAAAAGAGGATACCATGCACCCACTAGCAACGAAACAAGGCAAGCCACCTGTGTAAATGCAACCATACCTGCAACAAAACAAATTCCTGCATCCGTATAACGAGGCGCTTTGGATGCCCATCTAGCACGTTGTGACAAGAACTGGCCAAATGTTTCACATCCGATAATCTGCACCGTTGCATCGGCCGTTTTTAGGGATACTATCTTCCCTTTTAGACGTTTAGTAGCTTCTAATAAGAACATATCATCGCCCGATGGCACATTGGGGTGCAAATAAGGCAGACATTGTATATACCAAGTCTTAGAAAAAGCCAAATTGGCACCGCTGCATAGGATAGGAGCACCCACTTGCGCACTACCATGCGTGGTACCTTCTAGGCTAAAATAATCGATGCGTTGAAAAATAGTTCCTGTGCGCATTGCAACAGGGCCAATGAGCAGTTGAGCAGCGGTTTGCCCATAAGCATTTACCATAGAAGCCAGCCAGGTAGAAGGCAAGACAACATCGGCATCGGTCGTTAAAATCAAATCCGATTTTGCTTGGTTAATTCCTTGCCGCAAGGCTGCTTTTTTGCCCATTCCATCGGAATTTATCCACGTAAAACGATTATCAGAAAACAAGGTAAAAACAGCCTCGCTATCATCGTCCGAATGATCGTTTACCAATAACACCTCAAAATTTGGATAAGTTTGTTGTTGCAACGATTGCATCAATGCAGGCAAATGGGCAGATTCGTTGCGCAAAGCTATCACTACGGTTACCAAAGGGGTGGATACTGTTTTATGAGCAGCAGTTGGAATCTTTTTTTTGTGCCAACCATACGTATAGGCCAAGATATACCCAGCATATACACTTACTATCAAAAAACAAACAAGGAAGAAATAAAGCATTATACGACAAGTCCAAAGAAGCTACCTATCAATCCGAATAATGCCAAAACGGCTATCAGAATACCCGTTATTTTGTTCAATAGCCAAAGACCCCTAAAATTGAATCGTTTTTTAAAGATGCTGGCAATAAACGTTAAGAAGAACCACCAAAGGGCTGCACCACAAAAAATAGAAATAATACCTACAGCTACGTAGAAAGGAGAAGTTACACCGGTTAAGAAACTAAAATGAGCAAACAAACCAATGAACAAGAATATCATAAGAGGGTTACTCAAGGTTAGCAAGAACGCCGTTAAATATTCTTGCCAGTACGAGGTTTTACCGTCTTGTTGTTTACGAATAGAAGAAGCAGGGTTTTGGAAGAAAATATACAAGCCAAACAACATCATAATGGCACTTCCGGCTATCTGAATAATAAGCTGATGCGCCTCTATAAACGACATGACCATGGTTAAGCCCAACAAAGCCAGCGATGCATACAAAGTATCGGATGTGGCAGCCCCTAAACCTGAAAAAAATCCATGCCAGTGGCCTTTCTGCAAGGTTCGTTGGATGCACAAAATAGCGATTGGACCTACCGGAATGGAGGTACAAATGCCTATTAAAATTCCTTCTATGATGCATTCTAACATACTGCAAATATCTTACTTTTTTTTCGGTTTTCTACAAAAATAAGAGATTTTCTGCTACATTTGTGGAAAATATATCCTAACACTCTTTTTACCAAAACATTGCAACCTTCATAAACATCAATTATGACCGCCAAAAAAGTATATTTTCTATCGGACGTGCATTTGGGGGCGTGTGCCTTTGACAATGACAGACAGCGCGAAGCAAAACTTGTTTCGTGGCTTACCGCTATTCAAGACACCGCATCGGATATTTATTTATTGGGCGATATTTTTGATTTTTGGTACGAGTACAAATACATTGTTCCCAAAGGATTTGTTCGATTGTTGGGTAAACTTGCCGAGTTATCGGACAAAGGAGTAAAACTACACTTTTTTATAGGCAACCACGATATTTGGGTAGGGAACTATTTTGAAAAGGAATTGGGCATGAAGGTTTACCTAAACGATACCCTTGTAGACATAAATGGGAAACGTTTTTACCTGGCGCACGGACATAGAACCGGTTATCGCCCACCCATCTTAAAATTAATGCATGCTGTTTTTCATTCTAAGTGTGTAAGACGCATGTATAACATTATACACCCCACCATTAACTACGCATTTGGTTTGCGATGGTCTAAAAACAATCGCTTGCACAAACACAAACAAGAGGAAGCTCAGTATTTGGGTGAGGACAAAGAATTCTTGGTTCAATTTGCCAAAAAATACGCACAAAACAATCCTGTTGACTTTTTTGTGTTTGGCCATCGACACGTGATGCTCGATTTGCAAATTACACCACAAAGCAGGGTGGTTTATTTAGGAGATTGGATTAGTCATTTTTCGTATGCCGTATTGGACGAAGACGGACTACGTCTTGAAATGCTAGAAGATACTACACCACAATAATTTCGTTGAGCACTTTATCGTGCTCCTCTACTGGGATGGACAAGTAGCTTTGTTCTGCATAACCAACCCCTATGGTATAAGCAGTAGCATTGGTCAACAACTTGTCGTAATAGCCCTTTCCACGTCCCATGCGGTTACCATGAACATCAAAAGCCACACCTGGAACGATGATTAAGTCCATTTCTGAAGCTGAATAGGTTGTTGCACCTTGGGGTTCGTTGATAGAGAAGGCGCCCACGGCCATTTGGGTGGCATTGTAGGGTTTGATAAGAAGGATATCGTCTTTAACTACGGGCAGATACACCTGTTTGCCCACAGCAAGGGCGTGTTCTATAAGCGGAAGGGTATTGATTTCGTCGGGAAGCGACCAAAAAAGCATGATGCGTTGCGCCTGCTGAAATGCTGGATGGGCAAACACCTTTTGAAGCAAAGCCGTTGCCCTTTTTTCTTTTTCGATGGCCGATAAAGTCGCCACGCGCATTTTAACCATGCGACGCAATTGCTTTTTCTTATCGGAAATAGTTTGCATCGTTACCTTACAAGTCAAAAGTAAGTAATCTACTGCCGTCTGCCTGCTCTACTAAGTGAATGCGCAAGGTTTCATCTGGCAATAATTCCTCTACCAATTCGGGCCATTCCATCAAGCAAAAACAACCACTGTCCAAGTAATTATCAAAGCCCAAATCGAACAATTCTGCTTGTTTTTTGATGCGGTAAAAATCAAAGTGGTATACCGCCTCGCCTTGAGCATCGGTATATTCGTTTACAATGGCAAAAGTAGGACTATTTACCACATCCTGTACACCCATTGCCTCGCACAAGGCTTTAACAAAAGTTGTTTTACCAACCCCCATGGCTCCATAAAAGGCCAACAGTTTGGCATTGCCAATGGTTTGTAGAAATGCTGCTGCCGCCTGAGGCAACGATTGGGTATTGGGAATGTGTATTTGGTGTGTCATTGCTTAAAACAGGGTTATTTCTTGCGAATCGTTATTTTTTACGGTTTCATCGATGGTTTGAGGTTCTTCCTCAACCACTTCTTCGGGCAAACGAGTGGGTTCTAACTCTACTATCGAAGCTACCTTAAAGGTGGTAATGCGTTTGCCTTTTGCCTTGTAGCTTTTTAGTCCGATAAAGCTTTCAGCATCGATGGTAAGCGATGGTTGGTTGGCATCTGCCCCACCCATGGTTACCTCGATACGAGGATAAACCGTATCGGTTAACAAATACAAGGTAGATTTGGTATTTTCGCCCAAATACGATTGGGGTTTGGTGGTTGCCTCGAACGTAAAACGTTTTAAGTAAGGGAATTTTTGGTCGGCATCGAACAAGGCTGCCGTCCATATTTTGTTGGCATCAAATTTCTCGATGCGTAAAATGTTGTCGGGATAGTGGTTGCCTGCGTCGGAATTGGTGGTAAACCAAGTGCCATTTTTTAGCACCACCAAAATCAAGTCGGATGGATTGAATTCACCCAACAGTTCGCCCCTACCGTCGTAGTTAAGACGCAATACATCAAAATCGAACCATACCTTACGGCCACCCAATGTAGATTCGCCTTTGTGTTTCAGTACGATACGGTGCACATCGTTCTTGGTAAGGATATTACCCATGGCGCCACGGCCTTTGATGGCAATTTCGCTAAAGTCCATCTCGAACGATGTTTTCTTGATGCGTGGTTTGGGACGCAACAACACGCGCAACACCTCTGCCTCGCCATTGGGGTTAGCACTAAAGTACCAAATCTTAGAACCAGGCGTTCCTTGTGTTAGGTCGTATTCTTTATCGCGGGTAAGACCGGTGGCTGCAAAACGTTTCATAAAGAAAGCGCCGTCTTTGCCATTGCGGTACACCGCATTGTAAACGGTACGTTGGTCGTTCTTTTTGAAGATACCCACATGAATAATGTTTTTACCCACATAAAGTTTATCGGCCACTTTTACCACCTTAAATTTACCGTCTTTGTAGAAGATAATGATGTCGTCAATATCGGAACAATTGAACAAGAACTCGTCTTTTTTCAAGGCGGTTCCAATAAAGCCTTCTTCGCGGTTGATGTATAGTTTTTCGGTGGCTTCTACTACTTTAACCGCATCGATGGTATCGAAAATACGCACCTCTGTTTTGCGGGGATAAGCAGCCCCGTAGCGTTCTTTCAAATGGGCAAACCAATTGATGGTGTACTCGGTAATGTGCGCCAAATTGTGTTTGGTTTCTTTTAAACGTGCATTGAGCGACGCCATGGTTTCGTCGGCGTTGTTGGACGAGAAACGCAAAATACGCGCCATCTTGATTTCCATCAATTTGAGGATATCGTCTTTTTCTACCTCGCGACTGAGCGAAGGTTTGAAAGGTTCCAAACGTTTGTCGATGTGTGCCACCGCCTCGTCCATGGTTTTGCTATCTTCAAATTCTTTGTCTTTATAGATGCGTTCTTCAATAAAGATACGTTCGAGCGATAGCGCAAAAATGCTTTCTTGCAATTCGGCTTTTTGAATAAGCAACTCTTCTTTCAGCAAGCGAAGCGTATTATCGGTAGAGAATTTAAGCACATCCGATACCGACAAGAAATGGGGTTTTTCTTGGTATATAACGCAACAGTTAGGAGCAACGCTTAATTCGCAACCTGTAAAGGCATACAAAGCATCGATGGTTTTGTCGGTAGAACGACCGGCTGGCAAATGCACCAAAATTTCTACTTGTGCTGCCGTATTGTCGTCTACTTTTTTGATCTGAATTTTACCCTTATCGTTGGCCTTTAAAATGGACTCGATCAGTTTATCGGTGGTCATACCGTAAGGTATCTCGCTGATACAAAGGGTACGGTTATCGACCTTGCTGATTTTAGCACGTAATTTAACACGACTGCCCATGGCACCATCGCGGTAACGGCTTACGTCAATGTAACCTCCCGTTGGAAAATCGGGGTACAGTTCAAATTCTTCTCCGTTCAAATAAGCAATCGCAGCATCAATTACCTCGTTAAAGTTGTGAGGTAAGATTTTGGTTTGCAAACCTACAGCAATACCTTCTACCCCTTGCACCAAGAGCAACGGAAATTTTACAGGAAGCACGATGGGTTCTTTGTTACGACCATCGTACGATAATTTCCACTCGGTCACTTTGGGACTAAACACCACCTCTAGGGCAAACTTGCTAAGGCGTGCCTCGATGTAACGAGGAGCCGCTGCACTATCGCCCGTTAAAATATTCCCCCAGTTTCCTTGGCAATCGATGAGCAAATCTTTTTGGCCCAACTGAACCAAAGCATTGCCAATAGAGGCATCGCCGTGTGGGTGAAATTGCATGGTGTGTCCAACAATATTGGCCACTTTGTTGTAACGGCCATCGTCCATGCGACGCATGGAATGCAAAATACGGCGTTGTACAGGTTTTAAGCCATCGTACAAATTAGGCACAGCACGGTCTAGAATAACGTACGACGCATAATCCAAAAACCAGTTTTGGAACATGCCCGATAAATGGTGCTTTATCTTTTCGTCTTTTAAATCTGGAACTACATAGGCCGTCTTAGAAACAGGTTTAGTTTCTTCTTGATCAGAAACTTGCGGCGTTTCTTGCAACGTACTTTCTACTTCTTTTGCGTCTAATTCTTTTTCCATGCAGTATATTTGGAGGTGATTTTAAGGTAAAATACAAAGTTTCGCCGTAAAATTACAAAAAACTACGAAAAAAGGCCTATATTTGCACTCCAATTTTTAAACAAATTTATACGCTATGGCTTCACAAGAAGATGTTTTTAAAAAATTAGTAGCCCACTGCAAAGAGTACGGTTTTGTATTCCCTTCGAGCGAAATCTACGATGGCGTAGGGGCTGTATACGATTATGGTCAAAACGGTGTTGAACTAAAAAATAACATCAAAAAATATTGGTGGGACAGCATGATTTTGTTGCACGAAAACATTGTTGGTATCGATGCAGCTATCTTTATGCACCCTCCTACTTGGAAGGCCTCTGGACACGTTGATGCATTCAACGACCCATTGATTGATAACCGCGATAGCAAAAAACGTTACCGTGCCGACGTATTGATTGAAGAACAATTGGCTAAATACGACGAAAAAATTGAAAAAGAATGCGATAAAGCGGCTAAACGTTTTGGCGAAAGCTTTGACAAAGAAATGTTTATCCAAACCAATGGCCGTGTTCAAGAATACGTACAAAAACGCACTGAGTTGCACACTCGTTTTGCAAAAGCATTAAACGATAGCAACCTAGAAGAACTAAAACAAATCATTCTAGATTACGAAATAGTTTGTCCTATCAGCGGTACCAAAAACTGGACCGACGTACGTCAATTCAACTTGATGTTCTCGACCGAAATGGGTTCTACTGCCGATGGTGCTATGAAAATTTACCTACGTCCCGAAACCGCTCAAGGTATCTTTGTAAACTACTTGAACGTACAAAAAACGGGTCGCATGAAAATTCCATTTGGTATTGCCCAAATTGGTAAAGCATTCCGTAACGAGATTGTGGCGCGTCAATTCATTTTCCGGATGCGCGAATTTGAACAAATGGAAATGCAATTCTTTGTTCGTCCAGGCGAAGAAATGAAATGGTTTGAGCACTGGAAATCGTTCCGCTTAAAATCGCACAAAGCCCTTGGTCTTGGCGACCACAAATACCGCTATCACGATCACGACA
>JAGCMZ010000240.1 GCA_017646225.1 Paludibacteraceae bacterium
CGAAACGGATTGCAAAGATAAAGCAGGTTTTTGATTCTGCAAAATTTTCAAGAAAAAAATTTGAAAAATTTTACTTCTCCAATACCGCTGTAACGGCTTTGCAACAATACTTGCTTTGTAACTGAGAACCGTTGTTCTCAAAAGCGGATGCAAAAGTAGAGCATTTTCTAATACGCTCCAAATTTTTAAACCACTTTTTTGAAAGAAAATTTAAAGTTTTTTACAAATCACTGAAAATCAGTACTAGATTTTTAGCCAATTTTGGTAGTAAGCAAAGCCAAAAGCAAGCAAGGCAAAGAGCACACTGACTAACACACGCAGCCAAAGTGGCGTTTTTTGCACCGAAATAGTAGTAACAGAAAACCAAAGCGAATACATTAATAGATAAGGCAACCCCACTATCATAAGCATGCGCATGTAATATTCTTCTTTTACAAACTGGAATACTGCTGCAACTACAAGTATAATAAAAACCTTGGCCACTATAGAGGCTATTCTAAATTTATCCATCCTGTTATTTTAACTGATTACAATGAATACAAAAAAATAGAGGCGCTGGGCGCCTCTATTTATACTATTGGTTATTTACTGATTACAAACCAGCGCAAGGAGACCAAGCATAACCGTTAGCTTCGTTCCATTCTTTAACGATTTCTAGATCTTCACCGAATGGTTCGTTACCTAAGTCAGCATATTCGCCAGTTTCTTCGTTCAATTTTTGAACTTGACCAGCATCCCAAGAAGCATTCAAACGCACTTTAAATTCGTTTGCAGCTTGACCTTCTACATCTTCAGCAATCCAACGATCACCTACTAGTTCCAAGTCAACGTCGCCACCCCAGTTAGAAGCAGGGAAAGAACCAATCAAAGAAGGTTGGTCAGCTTCGTCGCACAATGCTGGCAATGCCAAGCTGAAGCTATAAGTATCGTTAGCAACACATGGGTTAGCGTCGAAACGATCGATTACGATGTAGCAAATACCAGAACCTAGTACAGCCAATTTGTTGATTTTGCCGTAGTCTTCGATCAAAGTAAACATATCAGGTTGACCGTTGTCAGCGTTGATTTCGAAGTAACCTTCAGACCATTGAGTAGTATAGCTACCGTCAATTTCGCCACCTTCAGGAATCAAGCAAACTTTACCTTGATAGTAAGTAGCTAGGTCACCAGCTAGCATTTCGCCACCTAGTTCTAGCTCAATTTCGTACCAGCCTTCAGCACCTTCGATAGCTTCGCCATCGGTTTGAGGTTGAGTAGCCCAACCGTCGTTAGTACCTTTGAATGCTACACCGTTGCAATCAGTACCAGCAGGAACTTTAACTACGATTTTAGCGAAACCTTCTTCTGGAGCAGAAACTTCAGGGAATTCGATTTCTTCTGGATCAGCTGGTTGATCAGGTTTAGAAGGATCTTCTGGATTAACTGGTTGATCTGGTTTAGATGGATCACTTGGTTCGTCACCAGGTTTAGCACAGCTAGTAAATACCATTGCCAATGACACAAATGCGGTCATAAAGGCCCATGCAAATTTTTTCATGTTGTTTTAATTTAAATTAAGTTTATAAATAAAATAAGTTGTTTTAGTTGCCTATAACAATGCAAATATAGAACCAAATTTTATAATTTGCAATATTTGACACAAAAAAAATGACAAAACAGTTACAAAAAAAAATAAGGTGGCCATTATTGACCACCTTATTATTATATAGGCTACAAATTAATAGCCGTCGTTTTGTGTCCAGCGAGGTTCTGCAGACAATACGTCACGATAGATAGGGAACCATTTAACGGTTTCTGCTTGAGGACCTTCTACAAAGCCCCATTGTGCAGTATTAAAGGTACCAAAACGGATCATATCACGACGACGAACGCATTCCCAAGCAAACTCACGTCCACGTTCTTTGTACAATTCGTCCAAATCTAACGACGCGTAAGCGTTCAAACCTACACGGGTACGGATTTTTTGGAAGTCGGCATCTGCCAACAATTCTCCTAAGTTACCGTTACCACCACGTAGAATAGCTTCGGCTTTCATGTACAATACGTCTGCATAGCGGAAGAACACAAAGTCATTTTCGCTATAGGTATAAGTACCTGATTTGTCAGCTTCGTATTTCCAGCAACGTGCACCCGAGTTCCAGCAGGTATTATCTACGGTTGCTTCTGCAGTACGCAAACGTTGTGTTTCGTATTCAGCATTCAACACTTTGTTATAATTAGCAACAGCTGCTTCTGCTTCTTCTACAGTGCCAAAAGAATCTTGAATTTTATCGCCTACCTTATAGTCGGTACCAAATTTGGTATTCAACATATCAATTTGTGCTTGTTGAGAAGCTTTCAATTTAGTTTTGTGCGAGAACGCAAATGCATAGTTGTCATCGTAACCATACAATTCTGGGGTCAAGATTACACGGTCGCCGTTTTCGTCTTCGGCAATAGCAGTATTATCCGCATTGAAAACAGGGCCAACAAACCAACCGCGACGTCCTTCAGCACCAGTAACACCTTCTACGCGAGTACCACCATTGTCTTCTGATGCATCGCACAAACCACGGTAGTCGCCAGCTTAGTATAAATCGATAAATTCAGGAGAAGCCAAGAAACCATTCCAAGGTTTCACTTTAGATTGCCATACTTGTTCGTGGTTGTAGTGCATGGTTAACAACGATACACGGAATTTGTTCATTGGGTTACCACCACTAAGCATGTTGTTTGCCGAACCATCTTCGTCAATTACAAAGATGTTTTCGCGGCTCACTTCGTTTTTAAGTGCAAAGTTGGTAAAGAAGTCTGCTTCTATTACGTATTGTTTAGAGTCGATAACTTTGTTACAAGCTTCGATACATTTGTTGTAAACATCGTATTCTGCTGCAGTGGCAGCCGACACATCGTAGCTTTCGGCATTCAAATACAAACGAGCCAACAAGGTGTAAGCCATACCTTGGGTAGCGCGTGCGTAATTGTAAGACCAAGAAGGTTCGGTAGCCAATGGCATGTGAGGAGCTTGTTCTTCTAGGTTACGTACCAAGTTTTTCCAAACTTCTTCTGGAGCCATAAGGTCTACAAACTCGTCAGAGAATTTTTCGGTGTAAGGAATACGACCAAAGCAATCAAACAAGGTGTAATAGTAGAACGAACGAACAACCACCAATTCTGATTTAAACTTGTTATAAGTTTCTTCATCAAACTTATGTTTGTAAGTTTCCAATTGTTGCAAAACTTTGTTACACAATACTGCACCGCTATTGCAATAGTACCATACGTTGTTGAATGCTTCACCAGCAGGGTCCCAAGTATGGGTGTTCAATTGGCGCCAGAAGTCACCGTCTGCCCAGTGACCAGCAGGTTGACGAACAGGACATACAGCTTCGTCGGTAGTTAGGGTTGACAAACCCCAATAGGTCCAGTGGTCGTGCAACCACTTGATATTTGCATAGGTTTGACCTACCAACATTTCAAAGTTCTCTGGATCGTTCAAGAACTGATCTGTGGTAGATGCACCATAAGTTTCTTCTTCAAGCATATCGCTACACGAAGTAGCACCTCCTGCCAAAAGAACCATGGTTAAGAACCAAATTACTTGTTTTTTCATATATTACTTAATTTTATTTGTTACTTAAAAGGTTACGTTAGCTCCAATCAAGAAGGTACGTGCTTGAGGATAGAAATCGATATGGTCGATACCTGGGTCCCAAACAGAGGTAGTATTGATACCATCAGGATCTGAACCACTGTAAGAAGATACAGTAAATACGTTTTGTGCGGTAAAGTAAACGCGCAAGTTTTGGCAGTATTTATTTTCTTTCAATGGAACTTTATAGCCCAAGGTAATGTTGTCTAATTTCAAGTAAGAAGCATCTTCTAGGTAGTAGTCAGAGAAGTCTTTTTGGAAGTAGGTACGAGAACCTTCGCCAATGCCAACTGCTTCAGAGTAGTAAACGTTCAAACCGTTGCTACCTTTAGCAGGAGCGTATGCCCAACGAGATACATTCAAAGCAGTATTGCCTACTACACCACGGAAGAACAACGACAAGTCCCAGTTTTTGTAACGTACGGTGTTGTTCCAACCAAAGGTAAACAAAGGTTGAGCACTACCCAATACAACTTTATCGTTATCGTCAATGATAGCTTCGCCAGTTACTTCGTCTACGTTACCATCTTGGTTTACATAGATACAGTTGCCTTTTTCATCAAATTTACCAGTCCATTGGTAACCGTAGAAAGTACCTACAGATTGACCTTCGGTTAACAATTGGGTTACAGTACCGTTAATTTTGTTACCTCCCAAGTTACCAGCCCATGTAGTTTCGTAGTTGAAACCTAGATCTGGGTCAGAAAGTTTATCAATACGGTTTTGGTTGAACGAAATAGTTGGAGTAGAGGTCCATTCCCAATTTTTGGTTCTAACAGGAACACCTGTAATAGCCAACTCAATACCCATAGAAGTCATTTCGCCAGCATTAGCTAACAAACGGTCGTATTGATAAGGAGGAGTTGGAACTTTGTATTCCCACAATAGGTCTTTGGTATTACGATAGTACAAGTCGATAGAACCATACAAGCGGTTGTTCAAGAATGCATAGTCAATACCTAAGTTGTACTCGAATTTACGTTCCCAACGCAAGTCAGGGTTAGCATTTTGATTTACAGTAAATGCATATTTTTCGGTACCGTGGCTATTGAAGGTACCACCTTTGGTTAGCAACTCAACTGATTTCAAATCAGAACCCAAGTTGTTACCGGTAATACCGAAACCGAAACGAAGTTTCAAATCGTCTACACCTTTAGCGTCGCGCATGAAATCTTCGCCGCTGATACGCCAACCTGCGCTGACAGCAGGGAACCAACCCCATTTGTTGTTAGCACCCATACGAGAAGAACCTTCAGCACGGATTGATGCAGATAACAAGTATTTTTCGTTGTAGTTATAGTTAGCACGCAAGAAGTATGCTACCAAAGTATTAGAGTTACGATAAGAACCAACGGTCATATCTTCTTTATCTACAGCACCTGCACCCAAGTCATAGTATTTAGAGTTATTGGTTGCAAAACCGCCGTTTGACATATCGTGACCATCGTACCAGAAGTTTTGATAAGAAGTACCACCTACCAATGCCAACGAGTGACCATTCCATTGACCGGTATAATCGATGGTTGCTTCGTATAATTGGTTAAAGCTGCGGCTTGTGCTTAAACCTGCTTTATTAGCATCACCTTTAACATAATATTCAATAGGAGTTGCCCAGTAGTTGTGGTTATCACCTTCTTCTAAAGCTGCGAAACCAGTAACTTTCAAACCAGGAACGGCTTTAATGTTAACAGTTGCACGAACTGAACCACGGAAGTAGTTGCCTTCTTGATAAGATTCTTTCAAATCGTTATCGGCAATTGGGTTAGAGGTTACAGTACCAGTAGGAATGAAATAAGAACCGTCTTCGTTATAGATTGGGAAGGTTGGGTTCAAAATAGCACCGTTGTTCAAGCTACCACAGTTGTAGTCGTTACGATAGTGCATGTAAGAGAAGTCGTATTGCAATTCTAACCAACCTTGCAATGCTTTTTGGTTAGCAGCCAATTTCGCCATAATTTCTTGACGATTGGTGGTTTGGGTTAAACCTTCTGCATTTTTAAAGTTAACAGAACCACGATAGTTGAAGTTTTTGGTAGCACCAGAAATAGCTAAGTTGTGGTTGTGTGTAAAGGCAAAGTCGCGCAATTGAGCACCGAACCAGTCTGTTTCGTAACCTTTATCGGCTGGTTTAGAAACGTTGTTGGTAATAGCAGCCAAGTCTTTATATTGTTCTGCAGTTGCCATACCCGTTTTAGAACCGTTAATAGAGAACGAAGCATAACCAGCATATTCTAAGTTAGCAGTTCCACATTCTGCATTGCTGTCGGTGCTACCACGTTTGGTAGTAATAATAATTACACCATTGGTACCACGAGTACCATAGATAGCAGCAGCAGAACCGTCTTTTAACACGTCCATAGAAGCAATATCTTCTGGAGCGATGTTATCAATGCTGTTTACAGGAATACCGTCAACAATGTAAAGAGGAGATGTACCAGCACCTTTATCCAAAGTAGATGTACCACGAATTTGTACAGCATAACCCGTGTTGGTAGGGTCACCACTGCTACGGATAATGGTCAAACCAGCCACTTTACCTTGCAAAAGACCCATAGGGCTTTCTTTTACACCAGGGTTAAAGTCTTCTGATTTTACACTAGCCACAGAAGAGGTAATTTCTTTGGCTTTTTGTGAACCATAACCCACAGCAACAACTTCGTTAAGTTTGGTAGAAACTTCTTTCAATGTTACATTCAAAGTAGCTTTACCTGCTGTACTTAAAGTTTGTGATTCATAACCCGTGTAAGAGAAGATCAACTTCGCAGAAGCGGGTACCGAAATTTCGTAATTACCGTCAAAGTCGGTAATTGTACCTACCTTACTATCGCTTGCCAAGGTAATGTATGCACCAATGATAGGTTCACCGAACTCGTCGGTTACTGTACCTGTCACTGAATTTTGCGCAAAACCTGCAGCACAGAAGAAGATAGATAAGATTGCCAAAAGCAACCCTTTTCGTGATTTCTTCACATTCATAATGATTTAAAGTAAATTTAGGTTAATAAATAGGTTAATTGAATACGGTTTTAAGTGCCATCGTGTGCAGCAAAACTCTATCCACACTGCTAAAACGCCCCCACAAGGCTATGCACACTACACAATGAACGTACAAACATAAGTCATTTTTTACAACAACGCAACTTATTTTTCTATTTTTTTACAGGTTGGCGTTTTTTTAGGTGTCAAATGTTAAAATTTAGCACTTTATTTCTTCGCTCATCCATCCAATTTTTATGCCTATTTTTTTTGAATTAACACCCCCTACACGTACTTTTGCATCGTTTGCAAGAAAAATTTTTAACCATTTCTTTGTCGTTCACAAAAAATAAAATACCTTTGCCTTTTTACGTCCTCACTCCTAGATTTTAATGCCTATGAAAGCACAAATTACTATTAAGGATATTGCTAAAGCTCTTAACATTTCGGCATCGACTGTATCGCGTGCATTGCAAGATCATCCCGACATCAGCAAGACCACCAAAGAAGCCGTTAACAAGTATGCAAAAGAGCATCATTACAAACCCAATGCCATTGCGCTAAGTTTGAAAATGAAACGTACCAATATTATTGGCGTTATTGTTCCTGAAATGGTGCATCATTTCTTTTCGTCTGTCTTTACGGGTATTGAAGACACCGCTAATGCAAGAGGATTTTCGGTGATTGTTTGCCAATCGTCTGAAGACTACGAAAAAGAAGTGAAGAGCATTAATACATTGCAATCGGCACACGTATGCGGTGTATTGGCATCGTTGTCTAAAAATGCCACCAACTACGACCATTACAAGGAGTTGATAGAGGATGATATTCCATTGGTATTTTTTGACCGCATCTGCCCTGGGCTTAAAACAGACCGTGTGGTAGTAGACGACTACACCGGATCATACAAAGCTGTAGAACATTTAATTAAGACTGGCAGCAAACGCATTGTATTCTTATCAGCTCCTACCAATATGGAGATTTCTAAGAATAGAATAAACGGTTACATGGATGCACTTCGTGCATACAAAATTCAACCCAACGAATCGCTTATTGTTGAATGCGACTCGCGCGACAAGGCCATAGAAATGGTTCCTGGACTTATTGACACTTTGCAACCCGACGCTTTCTTTGCTATCAACGACGAAACGGCTTCGGGCGTATTGTATGCTGCAAAACGCAAAGGTTTATTGGTTCCAGAAGACCTTCAAGTATGTGGTTTTGGCGATGGTAAAGTAGCAAAAGTATCGGATCCATCGCTTACAACAGTAGAACAAAACGGTTATGCTATGGGGGTAGAAGCTTGTAAAATGCTGCTAAACCGTATAGAGGGCGGCAACGATATGAAAGAAGTATCGCATAGCGTTATTAGAACCAACCTAATTGTGAGAGAATCTACGCGTAAATTCTAGAATAACTTACTATATGAAAAAAACTTTACTATTATTGATTGTTGGTTGTGCCACTTCTTTGGTAATGGCTGTCAACTGCAAAATTCAACACCTTGAGCCTTTGCATTGGTGGATAGGTATGCAAAACACCGAATTGCAACTAAGTGTACACGGCGAAAACATGGGATTATGCGAGGCTTCTGTGAATTATCCTGGCGTTACCATCGCTCGCCAAGTAAAAACAGACAACCCCAACTACTTGTTTGTTTACTTAAACATCGATCCTAGTACCCAACCTGGTAAATTCAACATTACCTTTAAAAAGGATGGTAAAAAATACACTTCTTGCAAATATGAATTAAAAGCACGCAAAGAAAACTCAGCACTACGTACCAGTTTTGGTCCTAGCGATGCGGTATATTTGCTTATGCCCGACCGTTTTGTGAACGGAAACTACAAAAATGACCAAGTAAAAGGATACAAACAAGGCATTAACCGTAGCAATTTAGGCGAACGTCATGGTGGCGACTTAGAAGGTGTTATTAGCAAAGTTCCTTACATTGCCGATTTGGGCTGTACTGCTTTGTGGATTACTCCTTTCTTTGACAATAACGATGACGCATACTCGTATCACCACTATGCAACAGGCGATTACTACAGTGTTGATCCTCGCTTAGGAACAAACGAAGATTATAAAAAATTGGCCGACGAATGCCACGCCAATGGCTTGAAACTAATTATTGACGTTGTACCAAATCACTGCGGTGGTGTTCACTGGTGGTGCAAAGACAAACCTGCCAAAGATTGGTTCCATGAATGGCCTCAATATACCGGATCTAACTACCGCATGACAGCATGGACAGACCCTCATGCTGCAGATATTGACAAAACTATTTTGGAAAAAGGCTGGTTCTCATACAACATGCCCGACTTGAACCTAGAAAACAAAGAATTATTTACCTATTTGTCGCAAGTGTACATTTGGTGGATTGAATATGCTAATGTAGATGGTATTCGTGTTGACACCTATCCATACAACGACATTCGTTTGGCATCGCAATTCATTAAACGCTTCAAAGACGAATATCCTAACCTCAACATTGTAGGTGAATGCTGGGTGAAATCGCCACTTGAAATTGCCTATTACCAATCTGGCAATAACAACAAAGACGGTTTTGATTCCAACTTGCCAAGCGTAATGGACTTTGTACTAAAAGACCACCTACACGCTGCCTTTAACGAAAAAGACAGTTGGGATTTTGGTTTGCCTCGTTTCTACGCACACTATGCACAGGATTTTGCGTATCCCGATGTAAACAACGTTATGAATTTCTTGGACAACCACGATATTGACCGTTTCTCTACTGCAGTAAAACGCAATCCCAACAAATTCAAAATGGGTATAGCTCACTTGCTTACCACTCGCGGTTATCCACAAATTTATGCCGGTACCGAAATTATGATTGACGGCATTGCTGGTAACTACGAAGGGCACCGTTTTGATTTCCCTGGCGGTTGGAAAGAAGACGAACGCAACGCCTTTACTGCCGAAGGTAGAACCGAAAAAGAAAACGATATCTTTAACTATACACGTGCACTTTTGCACTTTAGAAAAGATGCTACTGCTTTGCACACGGGCAAAATGAAACAATTTATTCCATACGATGGAATTTATGTATATGCTCGTTATAATGACAACCAAACCGTACTAATTATTACCAATAATAACAACCAAGAAAAAAGCGTTAACTTGGAACGTTACAAAGAGGTATTAGGAACCTACACCAAAGCGATTGAAGTTACTACCGGAAAAGAATATGCTCTATCAAACGCTATTCCTGTTCCTGGCAAATCATGTTTTGTATTGGATCTTAAACAATAAAACCAACCCAACCTAAGCCTAAACCCTTAAACTATAACTAAATATTTTAATTATGAACAACACGAATTTATCATTCGGAAAGCTTTTTAATTTAAGCTTTGGCTTTTTTGGCGTGCAAATTGCATACGCTTTGCAAAGCGCCAACATCAGCCGTATTTTTGCCACATTGGGCGCAGACCCACATCAACTATCGTTTTTCTGGATTCTGCCTCCTCTTATGGGTATGCTTGTTCAACCCATTATTGGCAAGTTCTCTGATAAAACATGGTGCAGCTTAGGTAGACGTAAACCCTACTTATTGATAGGTGCCATTATCGCTATTTTGGTAATGATTATGTTACCCAACGCAGGTAACTTTACCTTTACCCAATCTGTCTTTTTAGGATTAAATGCAGCCATGTGGTTTGGCTTGTTCTCGTTAATGTTCTTGGATACCTCTATTAACATTGCCATGCAACCCTTCAAAATGATGGTAGGCGACATGGTAAACGAAGAACAAAAAGGCCTTGCTTATTCTATCCAATCGTTCCTTTGCAACGCAGGTAGTTTGGCTGGTTATATCTTCCCTATCCTATTTACATAGATTGGCATTGCCAATACCGCTCCAGAAGGTGTCGTTCCTGATTCGGTTAAATGGAGTTTTTATGTAGGAGAAGCCTAGTTAATTTTCTGTGTACTTTACACCTTCTTTACTGTTAAAGAATTAAATCCTCAAGAGTACGCTAAATTCCACGGAATTAAAGAAGATGAAAACCAAAAAGAAGAAAGTAGCTTTGTTAAATTATTGATGAATGCACCTTCTGCATTTTGGACTGTTGGTTTGGTTCAATTCTTTAGTTGGGCAGCCTTCTTGTTTATGTGG
This sequence comes from Paludibacteraceae bacterium, assembly GCA_017646225.1. GTDB lineage: Bacteria > Bacteroidota > Bacteroidia > Bacteroidales > Paludibacteraceae > Enterocola. Next base: position 10,743 of record JAGCMZ010000240.1, read on the forward strand.
ACCTATTCGAATGGTGCCATTGCATCACAATGCTTTGGCTGGGATGGTGTACAAACATCAGCTCCTGCTTTCCAAGACGCAGGAAACTGGGTAGGTGTTTGTTTTGCTATTCAAGCGGTTGGTTCTATGATTTGGGCTATCTTTATCCCAATGTTAGAAAAAGCAACTGGCATTAAAGGTGCTTATGCTATTTCGCTTTTGGTAGGTGCTATCGGTTTTGCCTCAATTTTCTTTGTTAGCAACCAATACACATTGTTTGTATCGTATGCACTTATTGGTGCTGCATGGGCAGCTATGTTAGCTATCCCATTCACCATCTTAACCAACGCATTACAAGGAAGCAAAAGCATGGGCTACTATTTGGGGCTATTTAACTGTACCATTTGCTTGCCACAAATTGTAGCAGCGCTATTGGGCGGTGTTATTCTTCAATTAATCAACGAATCGCAATCGGGCATGATGGTTGCTGCAGGTGTACTTTTGGTATTGGGTGCTCTTAGCGTATTCATCATTAAAGAGAAGAAATAAATCATTATCAATCAATATACTATGAAAAAAATCACATTATTTGCAGGGATTTGCCTTGGACTACTTGCGACAGCGTGCGGAAAGAAAGCATTGGATCTGCCCGCTACCGACGCATTGTCGTATGGCTTAAATTCCAACATTACCCTAATAAAAGGGTTTAACGAGTTCAACACGCAAGATTACATCATCGATCCTGCCAAGGTTGACTCTGTTACATGCGACCAAAAAGGAATCGAAGTAAAACTATCGGAGGACAAAAACAAAGTAACGCTGAACATGTTATTTATGCGTCCTTTGGCCAACCTAACCTTGTGGGTAGAAGGCGTCCCCTACAGTATTTTATTGAAACGTTCCGACAAAATTGATTACACCTTCCAATACAACCCTAACGGCAAACGTTGGGACAAGGTGCAATTAGCTGGTCAAATGAACGACTGGGTACCTAGTTTCCACCCAGACTTAACCTTAAACGCCGATGGAATTTACGAAGTAACCATCAATGTTAGCCCTGGTACTTACCTATACCAATTGGTACGCGATGGCGACTGGAATCACGACGAAACCAATCCCGAAAAAGTAGACAACAACTCGGGTAAATTTAACTCGGTTCTTCACATTCCTGGAACCCAACACAAAGCACCTATCTTGCTTACCGAATCGTTCGACGGCACTTCATTTACCCTATCGGCAATGAACGAGCCAGAACAACTATACGTTTACTGGCAAAACTACCTGCTTCCAGGTAATTTCTACCGTGTAAACGAAGGAAAAATCACCATCACTATTCCTAAAGAAGCAGATGCATTGGACCGCTCGTACATGCGCGTTATCAGTGCCAACAAATTTGGTATCTCTAACGACATTTTAGTTCCATTGGATAAAGGCAACATCATTTCTGACATCAATCAAGTAAACCGTTTTGACAAACACGCCGAAATTTTGTATTCGTTGATGGTAGACCGTTTTGTAGACGGCGACAGCAGCAACAACCATCCTATGAATCGTCCCGATGTATTACCACAAGCAGACTATCACGGTGGCGACTTGGCAGGTATCACCCAAAAAATCAAAGATGGTTACTTTAACCAAATGGGATTCACTACCATCTGGATGACTCCTGTGGTTCAAAACCCTATGGAACCTTACGGCGAACAACCCAATCCTCGTACCAAATTTTCGGGTTACCACGGTTACTGGCCTATCTCGTCTACTAAAGTTGATTTCCGTTTTGGCACCGAAGACGAGTTGAAAGAATTGGTAAAAACCGCACACGAACACGGACTAAACGTTATTTTGGACTACGTGGCTAACCACGTACACCAAGAACACCCCATGTTCAAAAACGACCCAACCATTTGTACTCCTCTTATTTTGCCTGATGGTACCAAAAACATTGCTATGTGGAACGAACATCGTCTAACTACCTGGTTCGACGAATTCATTCCTACCATCGATTATGGCCGTACCGAAATTGTAGAAACCATGACCGACTCTGCTTTGTACTGGATTCAAAACTTTGGTTTGGACGGTTTTAGACACGATGCTTGCAAACACGTTCCCGAAACATTCTGGCGTACACTTACCAAAAAAATCAAAGAACGCATAGAAATCCCATCGGGTAAACCTTTCTACCAAGTAGGTGAATCGTACGGTAGCCCACAATTGATTAGCAGCTACGTAAACTCAGGTATGCTTACCGGTCAGTTTGACTTTAACGTATCGGACGATGCTTCTTCTGTATTTGCTTTGAACTCAGAAGACTTCCACCGTGTTAGCAACACCTTGAACACCAGCTTACGTGTATACGGATGCCACAACTTAATGGGTTATATTTCTGGCAACCACGACCGTGGCCGCTTTATTTCGTATGCTTCTGGTTCACTAAAATACGGCGAAGATTCTAAATTGGCAGGTTGGACCCGTCAAATTGGTGTAGACGATAGCACCGCTTACGACAAACTTATCCAATTAAATGCCTTTAATATGACCATCCCTGGTATTCCAGTGGTTTATTATGGCGACGAATTTGGTATGCCTGGTGGTAACGACCCTGACTGTCGTAGAATGATGCGTTTTGACGATCAATTGGTTGCACGCGAACAAGAAACACGCGATGCCGTTGCTAAATTGGGTCAATTGCGTAAAAACCAACTACCTCTTATCTATGGTGACTTTATTGAGTTATACCTAGAAAAGAATGTATGGGCATACGCTCGTAGCTACTTTGGCAAAACCGTTTTGGTGGTATTTAACCGCAATACCGAAGATAAAGAAATCACCATTCAATTGCCTAGCATGTTCAACGGCAAACAATATGAAGCAACCTTTAATAGTTCATTCAGCCTTGAAAACGACTTGCTAACCATTAACGTTAAAAAGAATGGCGTAGAAGTATTGGTAGA
>JAGCMZ010000241.1 GCA_017646225.1 Paludibacteraceae bacterium
ACTTACCCACAACACCGCCTACTATGTTAAAGCTTACGCCAGCACAGGCGCTGGCACTACCTATACCGATGCGGTTGAGGTAGAAACTTTACCTTTATATGCTACTTACGAAATTAGAGGTAGCTTTGATGGTAACGATTGGCCTTCTGTTAATAAATGTACCGTTTTGGAGGGTAGCACTGATTGTTGCAGCATTACCAAAGAATTGGCTGCCAACACCACGTACGAATACAAATTTGTACTTACCAACAGCAGTGTAACCGAAGACTGGTTTGGTAATAGTGGCACCATGGATGCGGGTAACTGCACCGGTTGGACTTTTGATACCAATAACAATGATAATTGTAAAATTACCACTACCCTAGCAGGCGAATACATCTTTAGCATGTGCTACAAGGAGGGTCATGGATACCAAGTATCGGTTACCTACCCTACTCCTGTTTGCGACGAGGTAAACGAGTGCATTGTACCAGGTCAAACCCTTTACTTGCAACCCAATGCAAACTGGAAAGAAGCAAGCGCTCGCTTTGCCGCCTACTTCTTTAATAACTGTACCACCCAAAATACTTGGGTAAACATGACCGATGCCGATAAAGACGGCATTTACGAATGTGCCGTACCAGAAGGCAACTGGTTGAACCTTATTTTCTGCCGTATGAATCCTGCATCGGCAGAAAACAATTGGAATGATGGGGTAAAATGGAATCAAACGGCCGACTTAAGCGCATCTTGCGGATACGACTTGTTTGTAATGCCCGAAAATGTATGGGACAATGCAGACGATAGCAACTGGACCTACCAAATACCTGACGTTAAAGGTGCCTACATTGCCGCTACTAGAAATATCACCACAGTTTGCAGCAATGACCTTTCGCGTTTTGCCTCGCTTTATGTACACAAAACAGGCGAAGAAGATGCCGAAAACGAGGGCTACGAAGTAAAATCGTACCAATGGAAATACAGCACTAATGGCACAAGTTGGAGCAATTATACCCCCGATGAGGCTACCGAATATGGGGTTAAAGGCAAAAATAACAACATTCGTACCTACCAAACGGGCCACTATCGTTGCGATATTACGTTGAGCAATGGAACCGATAGCAAGGTATTGCAATCGAACGTAATTGAGGTAACTGCTGCTACCAATTGCACCAATACCATTGAGGATAGAGGTATGTTCTTCCCTGTTTTCTACATTACCACTACCGAAAACTTCCCTATTTGTAGTGAAAGCTATAACAGTGTGTGTGGCGAAGCCATGAAAGCCAAACGCACTGTTGATGTTAAGATGTATAATAAAGGTGATTTGTGCTACGACCGTAAAGCGCGTATGAACATTAGAGGCTCATCGAGCATGAACTTTGACAAAAAATCGTACGCCTTTGTTGGGGGTAAAGCCGATGCCAAAGTGGGCGGCGATGTTAAAACAGACGAACTAAGCTTTTTTGGCCTACCCGAACACAAAGATTGGGTACTTTATGCTGCTTATGCCGATGCTAGTATGATACGCAACGTGCTAGCTATGCAAGCTTATGGCACCATGACGGGTATGTGGAGTTGCCACACCCAATATGTAAACGTGTATATAGATGGCAAATATGCAGGTGCCTACGTATTTATGGAAAAACCATCGTACGGACCTGGTCGTGTTATGGTAAACGAAGATAACGGCTACCTATTTGGATTTGACAAAACAGCCACTGTAGACCGTTTTGAAAGCACAGACAATAGCATAGATGCCAAAAAGAGTACGTTTGTAAGTATGTATTCGGGCAAAAGCGACATTGAAAGCTACGACACTAAATTTGACCAACGCTTTGAAATTGAATACCCCGAACGCGAAAAAATTGCCTTTGACGACGACGAAAACTTGGTAAACGAACAAGCTTGGACCAACAAGGTAAATACCCTTAAAGCCCGTATCAACGAGTTTGAACAAGCCTTGTCCGAGAAAAACTACGGCAGGGTACGCGAGGTTATTGACTACCAAACCTGGGCAGATTGGTTTATTATGGTAGAGTTCTGCAAAAACCTAGATGGATTCCGTGCTTCTAACTGGTTTATTATAGAAAACACAGGGGCTCCTATCAAGGCATCGCCCATTTGGGACTTTGAGCTATCCTTTGGCAATACAGCCCCTAATTCTAACATAGCCGAAAGCACCAGCGGTTGGCTACACGAACAAGACGGCATGCACACCGACGGTTTCCCCATTCCATTCTGGTTTAACGGCATAGGAGCTACCAATGCTAATACAGGCGACAAAGGTGGCACAGGTTGGACCATTAACGAAGGTGTAGGGTTTGGCGGTTTGCTAAAAGACCCTTGCTTTAGAGAAATGGTCAAAGAGCGTTGGGCCATTCACACGGCACCAGGTGGAGGTATCCATGAACTTATTTCTTACGTAGACAAGCAAGACAACTCCATAGATCTTACCAGACTACTAGAGGCAGAAGAGGAACGCTGGCCAGCCGCTAGCCGTGGTCAAATGGGCTACGACGCACAACCAACATGGGATAAACAATGGATTGCCGTACGCGATTGGGTTTCAAAACGCAAAGATGCTATGAATACCCTTATTAGCAGTTGGAACTTGGGTTATGTACATGCCATGATTAAAGACTCTAAGCCAAGCGATTGGGTTACACAAACAGCTACCAAAACAAATGGCGTAGATGTGTACACCTTTGACGAAGGCAGAGAAAGTTTGGTATTGGTAGGCTATACCAAGGCTACCAACGACCCCGATGGTCCTGGTTTGGAAAACGACATGCAAGCTGCTACCATGTGGAAGTTCTACCCCTCTACCTTAGATTTAACTGCAGAAGAGTTAGATGCACTAGAACTTGCAGACTGGAAGCTTATTTCGAGCAGCAACCTATACTACCTACCTGCGCTTAGCGAGGCAGAAAATGGCTACTACAAGGTAGAAGGTCCTCTTTGTGGTGTAAACATGGCATCTACCTATATGCGCATTAAAGTAACCCCAACATGCGAGCAAAGCGACTGTAACAGCTACTGGTACCGCATTAAACTAACCGACAAACAAACAGGCGATGTATTCTATTCGGCTGCCATTAAAGGAGTAGACGGCACAGCGCTAGGCACACTAACCATTCCTTGCCAAGGCGAGTTTGATTATGTAATAGAAAGCAAACACGGTGCTACCTATTGGACAGCTATGGATGGCAAAGAAAGCGTGCTATCGGCTGCATCGTTTAGAGGGGCTACCACCCTACAAGTAGAGCTGCTTAACTGCAAGGCCAGCAAACTAGCTGACGAGGTAGCAGCCAGATTTACCCCTGCTACAGAAGGTGTTACACCTTACTACCAAGTAGCCTTTTACTACGGTGGCGAATTATTGGCCGGTGTAACATCGCTAGAAGGAGAGTCGGGCATTACCAATAACCAAAATAAAGTAGTTGACCAATTACATTTCCCTGTGGGCACCACCTATGTTATTTATCGTCGCGATAATAACAAAACCTACGATGCACGCTACAGCTGCATTGCCGACCAAAACTACGTGCCCAGTGAATATACCAATTTAGCAGAAAACCAAAACGTTACTGCTACCCTTAGCGTAAACGAAAAAGGCGAACCTAGTCTTACTTACCAAGTAATTACGCAAGAAAGCAACTACTGGATTTCTACCCCATTTGCAGGTCACAAAGGCTTTGATGGTGGCGAACAAAACAAACAACACAAATCGGACGGCAAAGACAACAACACCATGTTTGTTGTTGACTGCCAAGGTGTACAAGGGGGCGCACAAGGCGACTATTACTTGTACAAATACATGGAAAAAGAAAACACTTGGAGCGGCAACTTAGCCCAAGCTGGAGTTAAAGACGGCAATAACGGAGATGTAGAAGTAGCCACCAATGCCGATGAGTACGGTTTCCATAATGGAGACAATATGCACAGCGTTTGGGTACGTTGGTTGTTCAACTCCGAACAAGGCAAATTGTACATTCACCACGTACACAACCTACAACTAGAATGCAAAGATAACCAAGGCAATATTACACGCGTTAAACCTACCACAAGCAATACCGCTACAGGTATGCTTACCTTTAGCGTAAACGACCTTACCAACGTGGCCAGCTACCGCATTGTAGCGGACCATCCACACGGCAATGGAGCCTTTGAGGTACAACCTTGGGGAGCCGATTATCATCCTGTTATGACCAACTTGGGCAGTGCTGTATTTACCTATAACTACGCCCAAAACTGCTTAAGCGTAGAATATTCTGATATTGCTTTATTAAGCATTCCTTGCCAAGAAGATGGCATTCGCATCAACGGCGATGGCAGAGTAGAAGTAACCGTTAACAACATAGGTACCCTAGATGCCTTAGAAGGTTCGTACACCGTAGTGGTAACCAACCATGCCACCAAACTAACCATGCGTGGCACGGGTACTAACTTTGCAGGCAAAGCTCTAGCACCAGCAGAAACCGAGGTGTTTACCTCTACCGAGGTTATAACAGGAACATATTACTTAGAAGCCAAATTGTACTATGGTACACAGCTTATGAGTAGTTGCTCGTTGGCCGATTTGGATTGCGAATATGTAGTTGCCGATACGGTTAGATACACCGTAGATGCTAACCTAGGATTGGATTACCAAGACCCTTGTACCCTTACCTTTGGATCGTTAGAAAATGCCCTAATCCACTTAAAAGGCACTCCTAAATTTATAAAAGGTGGCAGTTTGGCATATCCTGTAGTAATGGAAGTGGCCTATAGTAGCACCACCTACCAAGGCACACGCAAAGCAGGGGTTTCGGGCGGCGGCACCGAATCCGAAAATGCCATGGCGCTTATCATCGACAACTTTAACCAACTGGATGCTACCCATCCGCTTATTATTCGCGCAGCCGATCCAAAGGCGCAACCTTGGGTACAACACGTTATTATTCGTAACGCACGCAACATTACGTTAGATGGGCTATTTATGGTATCGGACGTTACAGGTACCATAAAAGACAACGCCCTAGAAATAGACATCAACAACTCTAAATGGGATATGATTCCTATGGCTGCCATAAAAGATGCCAACATTGTGGTTAAAAACAGTACCATTGGTTCTAGTGGTTTTACGGGCTTACATGCATCGGGCTACGATGGCATTACCTTTATTAATAACAACTTTGAGGCCGTATTTGATGGCAAAGACGGTAACGCCACAACCTGGGGCGCATCGGCTAAGTTTATTCGTTGCAAAAACATTAAGTTTATGCGCAACAACTTCCGTGGCGACCACGCTACCCTAGTTTGGTTGCAAGAAAGTACCGATGCCGTGTTTATGAACAACGTGTTCTGGAACACCAACCAATACCAAGGCCGTTGCGCCGCCATTCGTTTGGTAAGCCAATTTGGTTTGCCCGTAAGCAACATGGGCTTTTACTACAACACCTTGTACCTAGCCGATAGCGAAGTAAATGCTTACAAATACGACTTTTTACACTTTGGCCAACAACACTCAAGCATTGGTCATTACCCAGATAGCTACACCAACATTGAGTTTATGTACAACAATGCGTATAGCTACGATACCGATATACCAGGACGTAATACCGATGCAGAAGCATTCCTAGGCATTGATATCGACGAAAAATTCCCCAATTTCTGTCATAACAACTTCTGGAGTGAATACGACCAAAAAGAATTTGAAAATTCTAATTCATACAACTGGTTCTCTGCATTTACCTTTGGTTGCAACCAAGACATGATTAACGTGCGCGATCAGTTGTGCCAAACCACAGCAACAGGCCCTGCATCGCTAATTGTTCGTGGCAACGAACTAAACATTGGTGTACGTCCAGAATCAGCTTTGGCAACCCAACTTACTGCCAACAAGCACAACCACGACCGCTACTTAGCAGAACGTCCCGAAGAAGGCAAAGAGTGGACCCTAGGTGCATACCAAATGGGCCAAGAAAAAGAAACCCAAACCATTATTTGGCAAGGGGTAGCTAGTTCCGACTGGGACGACCGTAACAACTGGATTGACAAAGAAACCGGCATGCGTCTTAACTGTTTGAATGTTTTATCGAAAGATTTAGTTGCCATTATTCCTGCCGAGTTCTCTACCAACTATCCACGTCCTGCCGAAGGCATTAGAAACTGGCCAAAAATACCCGATAACTTTGCAGATGGCCGTACCAATATGGACTATAACGAACACGTATCGGCTGGCCTAGGCGTAGCAAAAGAAGCAAGCGAAATTACCCAATACGTAAAAACCATCATTATGGAATATGGTTCGGGTATTCAGGGTGTAGAACGCTTGGTAAGTAACGCAGGTAGCAAAGAAGAAGTGCGCCACTACGACGAGGTTACCTACGAATTTAACATGCAACGTAGCCAATGGGTATTGGTAGGCACGGTGGTTAAAAAAGCCGATGCTAAAGCAGACGGAGGCTATCGTAACGTTATATCGGGCGACTATTACATTGCCAACCACGAACCCCACGTTTACATGCACCAAGCGGTAATAGACCCATCAACTGGGCAGGCCGATTGGGCAGCATCGTTCCCCGATTTGGATGTAGAAGTACCTGCTAATAAAGTATTTGCTATTCAAATACCCGACCAATACGGTCCTAACAAACTAACAGCAGCTCGCTATTATCGTAAAGATCCAGATGCTAGCAAAAAACTATTGGGCAGCAAACCATGGGCTTATAGCTTTACGGGTAGATATGTAAACGAAAGCGAATTGCCCATTTACACCGATTTAGAGGTAGGTCGTCCTAACCTACTTAATAACAGCTACCCCATGAACATTGATGCGCGCATCTTAGAAAGCCAAGCAGGTAGCGTCTTGCTATACGATTACACCAAAAAATCGTTTGGTAACATTACGGGCGATGGTTTGATTAAACCCCAACACGGTTTTGTTATTCAGCCCACCGCATCGGTTATTAAACTTACCCCCGATATGATGGTGGGTGGCGATACCAAATCGCGCTCGGTAGAGCAAGAAAAGCCCTTGTTTGTGTTGCAAGTAAACAAGGCCAACTCTACGGGTGGCGAGGCTAGTACTGCGCACATTGTGTACGATGCCCTAACAGAAGGCTTGACACCTGCTACACTGGATACACGTAAAGTATGGTCGTACAACAGCAGTACACCCGATGTATACATACTAATGTACGATGAGGCTTACCAACGACTACACATTGGCAACAATACCCAAACCATTGCCTTGGGCATATCGTTACAAGAGGACATGCCTATTAGTTTCCAAAAAGCAAGCAACAATGGCTTTAACCTAATGACCTTGGTAGATGCCCAAACAGGCAAAGAGTACAACTTGCTAGGCAATGATAAAATTATTATTGAAGACCTAACCAAAGGCAAAACAGAAGGTAGGTTCTTCCTTAACCTATCGGTTGATAACGACTATGTAGTAGACAAGGACGAGGTAACCACTCAAGTAGAAGATATAACCGATACACAAAGCATTCAACTTTACGTACAAGACGGCAGCACCATTAGCATTACCACCACACAAGGTGAATTGAAAACCGTTTACGTAAGCGATATAACCGGTAGAACACAAACCTATAACGTACACGGAACGCACGTTAAGATAAGGCCACCAGTGGCAAATGGTGTGTACACCGTTAGGGTTATTGGCGATGAAACATCACGTATCGAAAAAGTAATTTTAAACAAATAAGGCCATGAGAAAGTTAGTTTTTATTGTATGTTTGTTGACCTTAGTTGTTAACGCTTGGGCTGTTAAATTACCTAACGACCCTTATTACAGATTTGGTGAAATTGCAGAAACCGAAGGTTCTGTTCTTCCAACAGGAGTACAAATTGCCAACAACTCTACCATGGGTACAGCAGTTTACTCTAGTTGTTATTATCCCAACGGCGAGGATGAACAATGTTCTACTTGCTGCACCAGTATTTTTGACTGTGAAATGTTGGTTGACGACGAACAAATAGACGAATGCGAAACCAACTACGGTAAATGTATGGACTACTGCATGGGAACCTCCTTGCCTTTGGATGCTTCGCACCTGCTTTTGGCTTTGATGATAATAGCATATGCTTGTTTTTGCTATGTGCGCAACAAAAGAAAACAAAACCAACTAGCTTCAGCATAACAAGTATGCCTCTACCTAAAGTATAAAAAGTTTTTCGGGCAACTCCGAAAAACTTTTTGTATTTTTGTGCCAATACTATTATTACCATGGAAAAACTATATAAAGCATTTTTGGCGTGCAACGGCGTTTGCACCGATAGCCGTGCCTGCCAGGCGGGCAATTTGTTTGTATGCCTTAAGGGCGAAAACTTTGACGGCAACGACTACGCCGAAAAAGCGGTAGAAATGGGCGCTAAATACGTGCTTACCTCGCGCAAAGACCTCACCGAATCACCCTATATCTACGTAGAAGATACCCTGCTAGCGCTTCAACAATTAGCAGCGCATCACCGCAAGGTGTTGGGCACCCCCATTGTGGGCATTACGGGTACCAACGGCAAAACCACTACCAAAGAATTGGTATCGGCCGTATTGGCTAAAAAATACAACGTACTTTACACCCTAGGCAACTTTAACAACCACATTGGCGTGCCCCTTACCCTGTTGCGCCTTACCAAACAGCACAACATGGCCGTAATAGAAATGGGTGCCAACCACCCTGGCGAAATTGCCTTTTTGGCCAATATAGTAATGCCCGATGCAGGCCTTATTACCAACGTAGGTAAGGCGCACTTGGCTGGGTTTGGCAGCTTTGAGGGGGTAAAGAAAACCAAGGCCGAACTATACGGCAACCTAAAAAGCCGAGGCAAAATGGTGTTTATAGACGATGATAATCCGCACCTTAAAGAAATGCTTGCTAACATAGAAAATGACGAATCGGTGAATCGACTCAACAAACAAATCACCGAATCACCAATCCATTACGGCAGCGATGCTACCTTGCCCGTTAACGGCAAGGTGATAAGCTGTACGCCCTTTGTAAACATCAGCCTTAACATCGATGGCCAGAATTATACCGTAAACAGCCAGTTAATAGGCAGTTACAACGTAAGCAATATGCTTTCTGCGGCTTGCGTGGGCCACTATTTTGGAGTGCCTGCAGCCGACATTGCCGATGCGCTTGCCACCTACACTCCCACAAACAACCGTTCGCAACTAACCAAAACAGCGCGCAATACCTTAATTATAGATGCGTACAATGCCAACCCTACCAGCATGGAGGCGGCCCTACGCAACTTTGCCCTGATAGAAACCGATGGCAAGGCCGTTATTTTGGGCGATATGTTTGAACTGGGCGACGATAGTGCTGCCGAACACCAAAAAGTGGTAGCGCAATTAGCGCAATTGGGCATTACCGAGGCGTACCTATTGGGCGAAAACTTTAGTAAAACGCAGGGCGTAGGCACCCGTTTTGCCTCAACCCCTGCCTTTAAACAGTGGCTGGCCGAAAATCCGTTATCGGGCAAAACCCTGCTAATTAAAGGTTCTAACTCTATGAAGCTAACCACGCTGGTAGAGGGGTTATAGTTATCAACAAGCTACAAGTGACAAGCGACAAGCAACAATCAA
>JAGCMZ010000242.1 GCA_017646225.1 Paludibacteraceae bacterium
AGTTAAAGCTATTGCAACTGACAAAATGCCCCATTTGAACTGCTATACCGTAGAAGCTGCGATGCGTATGGTAGCTGGTACAGCAAGAAGCTTGGGTATCACCGTAAAAGGCGAATTCCCTAGTGAAAATTAATAACCCTTCAATTTTAAGACATGAGTAAACTAACAAAAAATCAAAAGTTGGCTGCTGGTAAAGTTGAAGTAGGTAAAAACTATTCACTTGCAGAAGCCGCTCAATTAGTAAAAGACATTACCTTTACTAAATTTGACGCATCTGTTGACATTGACGTACGTTTAGGTGTAGACCCTCGTAAGAGCAACCAAATGGTTCGTGGTGTAGTATCTCTACCTAACGGAACTGGTAAAACCGTACGCGTGTTGGCTCTATGTACTCCTGACAAAGAAGCAGAAGCAAAAGCTGCTGGTGCTGACTATGTAGGTCTTGACGAATACATCGAAAAGATCAAAGGTGGCTGGACTGACATCGATGTCATCATCACCATGCCTTCTATCATGGGTAAGATGGGTGCTTTGGGTCGTGTATTAGGTCCTCGTGGTTTAATGCCTAACCCCAAAAGTGGTACCGTTACCAATGAAATTGGCAAAGCTGTAAAAGAAGTAAAACAAGGTAAAATTGACTTCAAAGTAGACAAAAATGGTATTGTTCACGCTGCTATTGGTAAAGTATCTTTCGATGCTGTAAAAATTGCAGAAAATGCCAAAGAATTCATCAGCACTTTGAACAAATTGAAACCTACTGCAGCAAAAGGTGTATATATTAAGAGTATTTATCTTTCTAGTACCATGAGCCAAGGTGTCAAAGTTGACCCTAAATCGGCTGAATAACCATTAAAAAAACGTGATTATGAAAAAGGAAGATAAAGCTATATTGATTGAACAATTACAAGACACCGTAAAAAAATATGCTCACTTCTACGTAGCCGACACATCTGGCTTGAACGCAGAAAGAACACACGCTTTGCGTAAAGCATGTTTTGAAAAAGGTGTTAAATTGATGGTTGTTAAAAACACCTTGTTCCAAAAGGCCCTTGAAGGTTTAGAAGGCGATTATAGCCAACTATTTACCTCTTTGAAAGGTTCTACCTCTATTATGTTCTCGGACAACGGTAATGCACCTGCACGTCTTATCAAAGAATTGCAAAAAGATAAGGCTAACAATGGCAAACCAGAATTGAAAGCAGCTTACGTATACGAAAGCTACTACGATGCTAGCCAACTAGAAGCATTGACCGCTTTGAAATCGAAAGAAGAACTTCTTGCCGAAATTATTGGCTTGTTGCAATCACCTATGCAAAATGTACTTTCTGCATTGCAATCGGGTGGCAACACTATCCATGGCGTGTTGAAAACACTAGGCGAGAGATAATAAAACAAAAAATAAATTAGTAACAATTTTTAAAACTCACTAAAATGGCAGATTTGAAAAAACTTGCAGAAGAACTAGTAAACCTAACCGTTAAAGACGTTAACGAACTAGCTCAAATTTTGAAAGAAGAATATGGTATTGAACCCGCTGCTGCAGCTGTAGCTGTTGCTGCTCCTGCTGCTGAAGAAAAAAATTCTTTCGACGTAGAATTGAAAAGCGCTGGTGCTAACAAACTAGCTATCGTAAAATTGGTTAAAGAATTGACAGGTCTTGGCTTGAAAGAAGCTAAAGATATGGTAGATGCAGCTCCTTCTGTAATCAAAGAAGGCGTAAGCAAAGACGAAGCAGAAGCTTTGAAAAAACAATTGACCGAAGCTGGCGCTGAAGTTGAATTGAAATAAGAAAACCACCTGTTAATCAGGGACTTCGGTTTAGAACCTTAGCAAATTAAGGTTCTAAACCTTTTTATGCTTAAAAAAGAGTGGTGTACTATTCGACAACGAATAAGGCAATCACGAGTTTATTTAACCTTGCTGATAGACGTCTCGTATGAGTAACCAAAGAATTAATTTCTCCTCCATAAAAAATCCGTTGGAATATCCGGATTTCCTTGAGGTTCAACTAAAATCTTTCAGGGATTTTTTCCAACTTGATACCCCTCCGGAAAAACGTAAAAATGAGGGATTGTACAAGGTATTTGCTGAGAACTTCCCCATTACAGATACCCGAAACAATTTTAACCTTGAGTTTTTAGACTACTTTATAGATCCTCCTCGTTATACCATCGAAGAATGTATTGACAGAGGTTTAACCTATAGTGTACCTTTAAAAGCAAAATTAAAATTGTCGTGCACCGACGATGAGCACGAAGATTTTGCTACCGTTATTCAAGATGTATACCTAGGTCCTATCCCATATATGACCGACAAAGGTACTTTTGTAATTAACGGTGCAGAACGTGTTGTAGTATCGCAATTACACCGTTCTCCTGGTGTATTCTTCGGCCAAAGCATGCACACCAATGGTACTAAATTGTATTCTGCACGTATTATTCCTTTCCGCGGATCGTGGATTGAGTTTACGACGGATATCAGTAACATCATGTACGCTTACATCGACCGTAAGAAAAAATTACCCGTAACAACCTTGTTGCGCGCAATCGGTTTTGAAAGCGACAAAGACATCCTTGAAATCTTCAACCTTGCAGAAGAAATTAAGGTTAACAAAGCAAACTTGAAAAAAGCAGTAGGTCGTAAAATTGCTGCTCGTGTTCTAAAAACATGGGTAGAAGATTTTGCTGACGAGGATACTGGCGAGGTTGTTTCTATCGAACGTCACGAAGTTGTGGTGGATCGTGAAACCATCTTGGAACCAGAACATATTGAAAAGATTTTGGAAACCAACACTCCAACTATCTTGTTGCATCGTGACGATGCCAATATGTCTGACTACTCTATCATATACAACACTTTACAAAAAGATACCTGTAACTCAGAAAAAGAAGCTATCTATTACATCTATCGTCAATTGCGTAACGCAGAACCTTCTGACGACGCAAATGCACGCGAAGTAATCAACAGCTTGTTCTTCTCTGAAAAACGTTACGATTTGGGTGACGTTGGTCGTTACAGAATTAACCGTAAATTGAATCTTAATATCGATCCCGAGATTAAAGTATTGACTCGCGAAGATATTATTGAGATTATTAAATATTTAATTGAGTTGATTAACTCAAAAGCAGACGTTGACGATATTGACCACTTGAGCAACCGTCGCGTACGTACCGTAGGCGAACAATTGTATGGTCAATTTGGCGTAGGTTTGGCTCGTATGGCTCGTACCATTCGCGAAAGAATGAACGTACGTGACAACGAAGTGTTCACTCCTATTGACTTGATCAATGCTAAAACCATTTCGTCTGTTATCAACTCGTTCTTTGGTACCAATGCTTTGTCGCAATTCATGGACCAAACCAACCCATTGGCAGAAATCACTCACAAACGTCGTTTGTCTGCTCTAGGTCCTGGTGGTTTGTCGCGCGATAGAGCTGGTTTCGAGGTACGTGACGTTCACTATACTCACTATGGTCGTTTGTGTCCTATCGAAACTCCTGAAGGTCCAAACATTGGTCTTATTTCGTCGCTTTGCGTATTCGCAAAAATCAACGATCTAGGCTTTATTGAGACTCCTTATCGTAAGGTATCAGACAAAACCGTAAACCTTAAAGCTGACGAGGTAGTTTACTTAACTGCCGAAGAAGAAGAAGGCAAAATCATTGCACAAGGTAATGCTCCTTTGAACGATGATGGTACCTTTATCAGAACACGTGTTAAATCGCGTCAAGATAGTGACTTCCCAGTAGTTGCTCCAGAAGAAGTAGAATTGATGGACGTAGCTCCACAACAAATCGCTTCTATCGCAGCTACCTTGATTCCTTTCTTGGAACACGACGACGCCAACCGTGCATTGATGGGTTCGAACATGATGCGTCAAGCAGTGCCTTTGTTACGTACCGAATCGCCAATTGTAGGTACCGGTATTGAACGTCAATTGGTACACGACTCGCGTACTCAAATTACCGCTGAACGTGATGGTGTAATTGAATACGTAGATGCTACCGTTATTAAAATTCGCTACGACTACACCGAAGAAGAACTATTTGTTCGCTTCGATGATGCCGTTAAAGAATACCACTTGCCTAAATTCCAAAAAACCAACCAAAGTACCACCATCGACCTTCGTCCTATTGTACGCAAGGGAGATCGCGTAACCAAAGGTCAAATCTTAACCGAAGGTTACTCTACTCAAAATGGTGAGTTGGCTATTGGTAAAAACTTGAAAGTGGCCTTCATGCCTTGGAAAGGTTACAACTACGAGGACGCTATTGTTATTAACGAACGTGTAGTACGCGAAGACTTGCTTACTTCTGTACACGTAGACGAATATACACTAGAAGTTCGCGAAACCAAACGTGGTATGGAAGAGTTAACCGCAGATATTCCTAACGTTAACGAAGAAGCTACCAAAGATTTGGACGAAAACGGTATTATCCGCGTAGGTGCGCTAATTGAACCAGGCGATATCCTTATTGGTAAAATTACTCCTAAAGGCGAATCGGATCCTACTCCAGAAGAAAAACTTTTGCGTGCTATCTTTGGTGACAAAGCTGGTGATGTAAAAGATGCTTCGTTGAAAGCAAATCCATCGCTTCGTGGTGTAGTAATTGACAAACGCTTGTTCTCAAAAGCTCAAAAAACCAAAAAAGAGAAAACCGAAGAAAAAGCACAAA
>JAGCMZ010000243.1 GCA_017646225.1 Paludibacteraceae bacterium
ACCTAGAAACAGCCTACCTTCACTTTGGAACTCCGAGCCAGCTACATCGCATTACCAAGTGGCGCCCGGAGTTTGCAAAGGTAGATGGTGATTACACAATCAAATGTGGCTATGCCCTAGACTTTACAGACGATGTAAAATATGCCTTCTCAATCAACCTAAAAAACAATACACCAGTGAACGAACACTACGTATGGGACAACCCCCCAGATTATGGTAACCCGGTAACACCAACCAAGCTTACAATGATACCACAAGTCAATGGACAATTTTACCGTTGCCAAATGCGCTACCAACATCATGCAGCATTTGAACCAGTAAATTTCAAGTCAGAGACTTTAAGCGTTGAGACACAAAGATTAAGATAGGAGGCTAAATGGCACTAAACTATACTCCAATATCAAGTACTGCCGACCTAAAGTCGGCATTAAAGCAAATAGACCAGAACTTCCGGCAAATAGCCGCCGAAAACCAAACCAAGGCTATTAGCCAGAACGGTGGTACTGCTTTGCAGGAAGGCAAGCTAAAAAACGGTACTTATGGGATTGTATTAAGCGATCCGAATAATGTCCCACGCATTCTAATCGGCTTCCATCAAAATGGGCAACCTATAATAGCAGTAACAAAGGCGCGTAGTGTGTTTGACGCGTTGGGCGAATAACATGGGAAAGAAAGTAGACCCTAGAGACTTCTTGCTAAATACAGATTATGAGATGGACAAAATTGTCTATTTCATAAAGGGGAGTCTAACAGAAGGACAAAGCGAAAATATACCCCATAAACTAGGGTTTACACCATTAGTATTTGGTTTTTTTGCTTTTAACAGCGATATGAGCGACCCTAGGACGTTACCTTTCCAACAAATAACAACCGATAACACAATCGCATTCACATTATTTGCAAATAGTTCAGTGGTGCAAATTGGGTATGGTAACTATGCCGATAACCCACCACCGGCTTATTATTGTATATATGCCTTTGAGCCGTCTGATTCGCGTAGCAAAGTAGGTGCCACTAGCAAATACGCTAAAGATTTTGTGTTAAACACCGACTACAATTATTGTAAGCTCTACGAAAAAGGCATTGTGAATGGTGACGTTACAATTACCCATAATTTAGGTTACAACCCCCAAGTGTTAGCATGGAGAGAAGATAGTAACGGTCTGGTCTCGCCCATAGAAAGTATTTTGAGAGACGACCCCTTTACAAACAACCCATCTTGGGTTAGAGTCACAAATTCAGAAGTTAATTTCAAAAACACCGGTAAGGTACATTATAGGATATATTATGATGAGGCGTGAATATGAGACCAAGTGATTTTATACTAAACAGCGACTATTTATCTATCGCACAGGTTAGTTCCAACAAATACGACATCACAGTAGGTGCTGGTAGCTTAACAGTCAACAATAGTTCAACGCAAAACTTTGATTTTAACACCTCGGCACAGACAGGCATAATTGACCGTGTTTCAATTAGCAAAGATGGTGGTAGCTTTAGAATAGGCTCGAATATGACATTTTACCCTACTTGGCAAAGCGACCTCTCTAATAATGTCCGTGGAGACTTATTTGTATATAGAATTGACAAAACCCATATTAGAGTACAAATAATACTCCAAAACTATGGCACTGGCACATCAACTTACCCAAGTATGACATTCTCAATAAAAGTTTCTAGCTTCAGGCCACCTAATGTGTTCTAGTATATCGCCTTAAGCCAGATTTTTTGTGATGATGTAATATACCGAATACCATAGAACCGGTTAAAACCACGCCACCAATAGAAAGCAGTATTATAGCTTTAACCC
>JAGCMZ010000244.1 GCA_017646225.1 Paludibacteraceae bacterium
AGTAGCGGTGGTAATAGGGCTTGATAAAGGCTGTTGAACAAATAACGTAATTAAACAGGATATGCTAACACGAGTTGGCTATCCTGTTTTTTTTGATGTTTATTTGTCTAATTCAAAAAAAGATTGTACCTTTGCACAAAATTCTATACAACAATGCGTTGGCGTGAAATTTTGATTAGTATATTTCTGTTTTTTTCTATAGTTGCAGAAGCAGATGTCAAGAAAGATTCTTTGTTTGATTGGTCTGCAAGTGTCACATTAACAAGTAATTACATTTGGCGTGGTTTGTATGTGGCTGGTCCTAGTTTACAGGCAGATGCAACTGTGAGTTATGCGGGATTATTCGCAAATATGTGGTGGAACGTAGGTGCCACTGATTGGGCTTTCTCTGGTTTTAATCCAGAGGTAGATCTCACCCTTGGCTATAGTCGCTGGGGATTAACTGTGCTGTACATGCATATGTTCTATTTCGATAAGTATTCTGATGGCACTCCTTCGCGCTTTTTTGATTTTCGCAACCACCTCAAAGGTGGTACGACGGGCGAGTGGCGTGTTTCTTACCGCGTGAGCGACAGAATACCGCTGAGTTGTTTGGTAGCTATGCGTACATTTGGTAGGGATGGATATGAGGTAAATGGAAAACTCAAACGCGCCTATTCCACCTATATTGAGTTGGGATATGATTTTGATTTAGGTGAGGATTGGATATTAGCGGCACGTGTGGGTATGACTCCCGCTAAGAGTTTGTATACTGGTTTTAAGGGTAACTTTGCAGTGATGCTGGCGGGAACTAAACTGACCAAAAGTTGGAGTCTTGCTTGTGGAACTGTATCGGCTTTTGCGCATGTTATGTTGCAACCTTGGAATGTGAATAAAAATAATTTGATTTTGCCTATTACTGCAGCACGGGGTCAGAAACTGAGTTTAGCGGTAGGTTGTAGTTATGAGATATAAAAAAAATAAGGCGTGAAGCCTTATTTTTTTGGGGGTATATCGGTTCGTGTCGATTAAACGGGTAAACGATTAGAAAATATCTTCAATTTCCAATGTTGGGATATTCGTTGTTTCAGGTAAAGTAGCTTGCTGTTCTACTACTTGCTGTTCGTTTTGCTGTGGGCTACGGTAATCTGCAGGACGGTATAAGACTTGGATGTTTTCTGCAATGATTTCTGTTTTTCGACGTATTTGTCCATCTTTCTCCCAAGTTCGTGTTTGAAGTTTGCCTTCTACATACAGTTTCATTCCTTTTCGAACGTATTTCTCTGCCCATTCAGCGAGATTGCGCCAAAGCACGATAGGATGCCACTCTGTGCGGTCTGGTACTTGGGTTCCGTTTTGCATGGTGTAACCACGCTCGGTGGT
Source organism: Paludibacteraceae bacterium (assembly GCA_017646225.1). Classification (GTDB taxonomy): domain Bacteria; phylum Bacteroidota; class Bacteroidia; order Bacteroidales; family Paludibacteraceae; genus Enterocola. The sequence goes on from JAGCMZ010000244.1 coordinate 1,363, forward strand.
GGCAAGATTGAAATTAGCAATGGCTGTACCACGTTCCAAATAACGAACTTCAGGGTCGCTACCTACATTGCCTACTAGAATAACTTTGTTTACGGATGACATAATTTTGTGTGGTTAATTGGTGTGTTTTTTTAGTTTTATGTGAAAATCGCAGCAAAATTACAAAAAACTTTTGTACAATCCAAAAAAAAATAGTACTTTTGCAGAGAATTAATAAAAAAAGTATGAAATACGTTTATTTTCGCATGGCATTAGTC
>JAGCMZ010000245.1 GCA_017646225.1 Paludibacteraceae bacterium
CTATTAAGAAACAAAATATAGGGATGTTGGAATAAAACACTACATTTGGACCATCAAAAAACAAAATACAAAAGATATGAAAAAGAATTTTTTTGCTTTTTTGCTTGTAGCCGTATCGTTAGTAGGTTGCAGAAGCTATAGCGCTTTGGAAACAACTCCAACTACTCAACTTCCAGGTAAATTACCCGCAATGGAGGTGGTTTTGGACGAACAAAGTTTTGCTACTGTTGCAGGATACGAAAATCACGAAAGCACGGGTGTGGCAATTACTCCAGGATGGGGGTATTATTCAACCGTTGCCCTTACAGAATCATCTACCCGTTCGTATGCCAGTGCCGATTTGAATAACATCAAATCGTTGTATTTGGCCAATATGTACAACAACCTTATTACCAAAATAGGCGAGAAAAGAGGCACTGTAGTATGTAGATTGGTATCGGGTAAAGATAAACCCAACTATGGTTTTACCGTGTTAAGTGGATTTACCTTGTGTATACCTAACCTATTTGGTATGCCATTTGCCTCTAATTCCACTACCATGTTGGTAGAGTTAGACTTTTTAGATGCCAACAACAATGTAGTAGCTACTTATCAATCCAGAGAACACAAAGTAAAAAAATACGCAGCTATGTATTGGGGCTACGACGATCCATCGGAAGTTACCATAGCAGAGACCTTTAAGCTTTGCTTGGAAGACATTAACGCTCAAATCAAAAGCGATTATGCGCAGCTAAGCGCCTTGTTTCAATAAATGAGCACGTAATCAACGGATATTATACGAAAAAAGGACAACCATTCGGTTGTCCTTTTTTCGAGCCTCTCATGGGACTCGAACCCACGACCTACTCATTACGAATGAGTTGCTCTACCAACTGAGCTAAAGAGGCGTTTATTACAAAACGGTTGCAAAAATAGCGAATTTTTCGCAGAAAACAACAAAAATGTATGCCTTTGCGGTACATTTTTGCAAATTGCCTAATATACAAGGTGATAAATTCAGAATAAAGATTACTTTTGCAGCGAATTAATAGAATATCATAACCTAATCCCTAAAAAAATGGTAGAAAAAGTTGGCAAAAACGCCGGTTTAATCTGGAATGCATTGAACAATGCTGGTAAAGCTCTAGAAGCTAAAGAAATCAAAAAAGCAACTAAATTAACAGACAAAGACTTGTATGCTGCTTTTGGTTGGTTGTTGCGCGAAGACAAAATCAACATGGTAGAAGAAGGTAAAGAAGTGTTTGTTAACCTTATCTAATAAAAAAGAACGGCCAATCGGTCGTTTTTTTTGTTTAAGATATCTTCTAACAATATAAAAGGCTGACTCGTTGAGTCAGCCTTTTGTTGTTATTGCCTGATTAGATATGTGTATTTCTGCTTTCGTGCCTTTCTTTAATAGCAGAGAAACGCAAGTACGAGCGTAGCAGCAAGGTTAGAACCCATGGCAATACCGCCGTATTAAAGGTTTGAGGCAATATAGGCATTAAGATGATAAAGGCTAACCACATAATAGTGGTTGTGGCATAATACAAACCGTTTAGTTTCTTAACAAAGGGGAAAATACATGCCAACAACGGGAACAGGGTAAGTGGGTTCATCCATATAATGTTGTAATTCTCGTTGGTAAAGGGATGTTGCGAAAACAAAATTAAGAACAGAATGATGCAACCGCCCAAACCGTTTAGGGTGTTGAATACAACGTCGGCAATTTCCAAATATTTCTTCTTTTTCTTATCGCGCAAATAAAAAGAAGCGAACAAGGTTAATAGCAACAAAACGTAGGCGCACAAGGTAGGTGTAAACCATGCTGTAGAATCTTCGCGGGTTTTGGGTACAAGCAAACTGGTTTGTAACGCCAAAGGTTGTGCGATGGAATCGGTTGTTATCCTAGAAGATGCGTACGAATTGCCCAAAATTTCGGGCAAAAAGAACATTTCGCGTTGAGTAGCAGTCATGTCAGCATCTCTGCCCAAACAAATATCAAAGCCTAATTGCGACCAGGTAGCATTCTCGGTATACAACATAAGGGCTTCTCTAAACGTGTAGTTTTCTACGTGTGTAGGATAGGATATTCTGTTTTCTACCGACATTTCAATCATGTCGCGAACCCTGGTAGCACAGTTATCGTATATAAAGTTATAACGATACTCCCTATTTTCAGGTTTTAGGTTCTCATCCAACCGATTTAGTAAATCGGTTTTTTCTTGTGTGGTTAGATTTAGTACGCTTTGCGTTACCGACGATCCTCTTTCTTTGTATCCCTCCAAAAAAGAACGGGTATAGCTAACACCCACCATGTAGTCGGTTTTACCGCGTACAAATCGGTAAATAAAATTGTCCTGATTAAAATCGAACAATCCGTAATTTACCACAAAGTCGATGTTCGATGTAGGGTCTTCAATCCGAATGGCAGTATGGCCAAATAACTCGTATATTTGCTCGCCGGGCGAACAAGTTAGTAACGATATTTGGGTGTTTTCAGGATGAATGGGATAACCTACAAGTGTTTCCGCTTGCAGATTACCCACCATACCCAATAGAATGCACGTTAGTACTAAATATGTCTTTTTAAGTAAGTTCATAGCGGGCGCTAAGATACAACTTTTATAGCAAATTACTTGCTAGTTCCGACAAATAACTGCGTTCGCCCTTAATCAAATTGACGTGTGCAAAAATGGTTTGTCCCTTCATTTTATCGATGGTATAAGCCAAACCGTTCGATAGCATATCCAAATAAGGATGGTCAATTTGTTGTACGTCGCCCGTAAATACTACTTTGGTATTTTCGCCAGCACGGGTAATGATGGTTTTAATTTCGTGTGGCGTTAGGTTTTGCGCTTCGTCTACAATAATATAAGCGTCCGATAAACTTCTACCTCTAATAAAGGCCAAAGCTTCAATTACCAGCTGACCGCTGTGTTGCATGTCGTTAATGGCGTTGATTTCGCGGCTTTCGGCGCTAAACTGATGTTTAATAACGTTCAAGTTATCAAACAAAGGTTGCATGTAAGGAGCTACTTTCTCTTTTTCGGTACCGGGCAAGAAACCAATGTCTTTGTTGGCCAATGCTACAATTGGACGAGCCAATAGAATTTGTTTGTAGGTGTTGGCTTTTTCTAGGGCTGCTGCCAATGCCAACAAGGTTTTACCTGTACCTGCTTTACCGGTAATGCACACCAATTTAATATCGTCATCCAGTAGGGCGTTTAGGGCAAAGGTTTGCTCGGCATTGCGTGGGTCGATGCCGTAGGTACGTTCTTTTTGCACTTTTACCACGCAATCCAATTCGTGGTCGTAGCGTGCCATAATGCTGTTGCGTTCGCTCTTTAAGATAAAATATTGGTTGGGCAGCAAGTCTTTCTTAAAAGGTAGAACATCTGCACTTACGCCAGCGGCGGTGCTGTACATTCTGTCAATGATTTCGGCATCGATGCCTTCAAAGGTTTCTTGCTCGCGGTCAAAAATATCTTTGTTGGTAATTTTATCGTTAAAGTAGTCTTCGGTAAGCAACCCAACAGCGCGTGCTTTCATGCGCAAGTTGATGTCTTTGGTAACCAAAATGGTTTTCATTTTGGGATGCTCGGCTTGTACCGCCTCGGTAGTGGCCAATATGCGATGGTCTGCGGTACGTTCCATAAACGCATCGGCAATCTTTTTAGACATTTCTTTGGTCAGTACTACGTACAAACGACCCAAGCCTTCGCCAATTTGAGCGCCTTTTTCAAAGAAATTATCGGTGGTTACAATGGTGTCCATTTCGCGAGCAAACTGTCGGGCATTGTAGTTGATTTCTTCGTTCCCTTTTTTAAATTTGTCCAACTCTTCCAATACCACAATGGGTATGTAAACATCGTTCTCTTGGAAATTGTAGATACACTTGTAGTCGTGTAAAATGACGTTGGTGTCCAATACAAAATTCTTTTTCGCTCCCATAGTCATGATTTTAAAAGTTTATGTTGGTAAATATAGCAAAAAAATGCAGATTTGTGTAATTTTGTAAGGATTTTTAGCGATTTTATGAATTACCAAGAAACTCTTCAATACCTATATGTTAAGACGCCAGCTTTTCAGCATGTAGGCCAGTCTGCATATAAACCAGGGCTAGATAATGTGGTGGCCTTGTCTAAGGCGTATAACCATCCGCATACCGCTTTTAAAACCATTCATGTGGCAGGAACCAACGGCAAAGGTTCTGTTTCGCATACATTGGCGGCTATTTTGCAGTCGGCAGGGTACAAGGTAGGTTTGTATACTTCGCCTCATTTGCGCGATTTTTCGGAGCGCATTCGTGTCAATGGTAAACCCATCGATGCCGATTATGTGGTGCAGTTTGTGGCACAATCGCAAGGCATCATAGAGCAGCTGAATCCTTCTTTTTTTGAGATAACCACCTTGATGGCGTTTTCGTATTTTAAGGAGCAAGCAGTCGATATTGCAGTTATCGAAGTAGGATTGGGCGGTCGATTGGACAGTACCAACATCATAACGCCCATTTTAAGCGTCATTACCAATGTTAGTTTTGATCATGTGGCGTTGTTGGGCGATACATTAGAGAAAATTGCCGAAGAAAAGGCGGGAATTATTAAGCCTGGCATTCCCGTGGTGGTGGGCGAAGCGCCTCAAAACCTTCGTCCTATCTATCTAAGCAAGGGTTCGCCTGTGGTGTTTGCCCAAGACGAAGCCGATAGGAACTTGCCATTTTAATTGCAGGGCGATTGCCAGCGTTTCAATAAGAAAACCATTTTGGCAGCGGTGCGCTTGTTGCAGCAAAAAATGCCCATTTCATCGGACGCTATTGCCCATGGTTTGATGCAAGTGGTGGCTTTAACGGGTTTGCAGGGAAGATGGCAACAATTGGGCGAAAAACCGCTTATTATAGCCGATACCGGGCATAACGAGGCGGGCATTCGATTGATTGTACAACAATTGAGCCGACTTTCGTACCAAACGTTGCGCATGGTAATAGGGGTGGTAAACGATAAGGATGTCAAGACGATGCTTTCGTTGCTTCCTAAGCAAGCAACCTACTACTTTACCAATGCCAATATACCCCGTGCGTTGCCTGCTAACGAGTTGCAAGCATTGGCCAAAAACTACGATTTAATCGGAAAAAGTTACCCCTCTGTGCAAGAAGCACTGAATGCTGCCAAAAACGATGCATCGACCAATGATGTTATCTTTGTAGGCGGCAGCAACTTTATCGTCGCCGAAGTCGTATAGTTGATTTATCGTTGTTTAGGCGATTCAATGCTCGGCAAACGCTCCCGGTCGGGATTTACACATACAAAAACTACAAAATGTGAACTCGCTTCGCTCAAACAACACATTTTGCTTAACGTTTTTGCACATATAAATCTATTTCCGACCTCCGCGAACGGCACTCGCATTTGAATCGCCTAAACGACTAAACGCCTAAACGCATC
>JAGCMZ010000246.1 GCA_017646225.1 Paludibacteraceae bacterium
CACCATCGATATGTTTACGCTGCGGTTGCCTGCTGTGGTGTCTGCAACAAAACCAATGTATTCTTTGTCAAAGTAGATGTATCCGTTGTTGCGCAGTAACTTGTTGATACGTTGGCGTTCCAATTCCAATGCATCAATGCTAAACAAATCGCCTGTTTTGATAAGAGAATTGACCGAGTCGTTACGGATAATAGAATCGACTTCGTGGTTCTTTATCAAATATTTGAAACTCTTTATTCGATAGGGTTGGTTGCTAACAATGTTGTACGATACTTTTGCCTTTTTCTTTTTAAACTCCGTCTTGGTGCTAACGGTAGCATTGATGTACCCTTTGTTGCGCATTGCTTTCTGCAATTCGTTGGCAGAAGATTGTGTAGCAATGGAATCGTAAATAATGGGTGCGTCGCCAATTTTTTGCAAAAAGCGGTTAATCCATTGGGTAGTATCGGGACTCGATAAACTATACAATCCCAAGTTGAAGTTGATGAAGTTAAACAACTTAGGGTTGGGACGTTGGCGAAGGTAGATGCTAAAATCCGTGTCGTTTAGTTTTTTGTTATCGGTGGTGATTTTTACCTTGTCTAGCAAGTAACTGCCTTCGGGTACGTACTTGGTAACGTTACAACTGCACAAAAGCAGCAGCAAGCTACAAATAATATTGGTTATGTACCTGGTTTTTGGCATGTATCGACACAATTTTGCACAAATTTAGCATAAAAATCAATTTCTTTTGTAACTTCGTGAAAATATTTACGAATTACACAAAAATGGCATTGTCTAAAGCAAAAATCAAATGGGTTCAGCAGCTGTCTGCTAAGAAATTCAGAAAACAATTGGGCTTGTTTGTGGCAGAAGGAGATAAAATGGTATCGGAAATGCTTTCTGCATTTGCGTGCAAAGCTTTGTTTTATACAGATGCCTATGTTGGACCGATACAAGGTGACGAAACCTTAGCGGTATCGTACGATGAATTGTGTAAATTAAGTCGTTTGGAAACGCCTCAACACGTGTTGGCCGTATTTGAATTGCCACAATACACCCTTCAAGCATCCCATCTTAAAGATCAATTGATTATTGCCCTGGATGGCGTGCAAGATGCTGGAAACTTAGGTACTATTGTGCGTTTGGCAGACTGGTTTGGTATTGAACATATTTTGTGCTCGCATGGTACTGTTGATGTTTATAATCCCAAAGTAGTGCAAGCAACCATGGGTGCTTTGGCACGTGTAAAGGTACACTATGTCGATTTGCTAGAGCAGCTTCCTGCTTTGCAGATGCCCATTTATGTAACGGCGTTAGATGGTGACAATATCTATCAAACCAACCTTTCAGAAAACGGTGTGGTGGTAATGGGAAACGAAGGTAATGGTGTTTCGGATGCTGTAAAAGCGCTGGCCACTCATTCCTTATTCATTCCCAATTTTCCAGTAGGGCGAAGTACCTCTGAGTCGCTCAATGTAGGGGTGGCAACGGCTGTTGTATGTGCGGAGTTCCGTCGCAGGCAATTGTAGGTAATACTGTAATTCATTAAGGGTATTCCAAGCAGTGTCATTTGCTGGAATATGGCCGTAGTAGGCCCAAATAGAAGGTATGGCAGGTAAGTAATAATTATAGATGCCGCTTTCTATTTTTTTTGTCTCTTTTTCAAAGTTTTTGCGCACAATGGCGTACATTTCAAGGTATTGTTTGTAGTGCAATTCGTACCAAACAAGTGCACTGTCAAATTGTTGAGGGGTAATGTTATGCTTTTCAAATAATTGACGGTAATATACAGGGGCTTGCTCGTCAGAAATGTAACGGTTGTTTACCATGCTTTCGTAAAAATGCAGTTCCGTTATAAATTGTGCCATTGTTTGCGAATCTAATAGCGGATTTTGTGGCTTTTTAGAAGATTGGCAAGCCATTAGAACAAATAGGACAAGGATAAATGCCTTACTGATCTGCTTCATTCTTGTTGTTTTTGAACTCGTAACATAACAAGGTTCCCACGCCTACGCAAATAGCAGCATCGGCAAGGTTAAATACAGGCGCAAAGAATACAAAAGGTTCGCCACCTATATAAGGAATCCAGTCCCAGTAATGTCCCTCTAACAGCGGGAAATAGAACATATCTACTACCTTTCCGTAGAAAAAGGGAGCATAGTCAAAGATTTGTCCGTAAAAGACACAGTCAATGATGTTGCCGGTTGCTCCTGCAAAAATAAGTGCGATACTGGCCAATAATAGATTGTCCGCTTTGTTCTTGATGTTGTGAATAAGGTAGACTAGAATGGCAATAGAGGCAAGGATGCGGAACAGGGTAAGGTATATCTTGTCGCCCAACGAAATGCCAAAGGCCATGCCGTTGTTTTCGACAAACACCAATCGGAAGAACGAGGTGATGTACAATTCTTCGCCCAAATAGAACGAAGTCTTTACCCAAATCTTAATGATTTGGTCTAAGAGGAGGATTAAAAAAACAAGTGAGGCGCTAAAAAGCGCCTTCTTGGTAATAGTTTGCATCATGTAATTATTTGCTTCCTTTTGCTTCTATACTTAAAGTAGTATGTGGAACGGCACGTAAACGTTCTTTGGGAATCAGTTTGCCCGTTTCTCTACAAATTCCGTAGGTTTTGTTTTCGATGCGAATCAATGCCGCTTGCAAGTTTTGAATAAACTTCATTTGGCGTTGTGCCAAGCGTGCCGATTCTTCTTTCATAGAGGTGGTAGCCCCTTCTTCCAAAACCTTAAAGGTAGGCGATGTATCCGATACGTCGTTGCCTGTCGAATTGTCTAAAGCACACTTTAATACGTCGTAATCTTTATAGGCTTGGTCTAACTTTTCCTGAATGATTACACGGAATTCTTCTAACTCTGCATCCGAATATCTAGTCTTCTCTGCCATAGCGCATAGTATTTAAAAGGTTAACGATATGCGAATATAACAATAAAAAACCAATATTCCTATTTGCCGAACTACTTTTTACGATAATTAAATTTTTTCAATTTGGATGAATACAGGTGTACCGTCTAAATCTACTTCGGTTGCATTGCTTAATTGGTTGGTTAAGAATAGGTTGTTTGCCAATACTTGCGATGCAATGTAAGCTTTGTGTTCGGCAATAGCTTGGTTGATGCTATCGCTTGCCGACAACGATAAGTTGATACGGTCTGTAATTTCCAATCCGCTACTTTTGCGTAAGTTTTGAATACGGTTTACCAATTCGCGTGCAATACCTTCGCTAATCAATTCGTCGGTTAGGGTTATGTCTAGGGCAATGGTAATGTTGCCGTCGTTGGCTACCGACCAACCAGGAATGTCTTCTGAGAAGATGGTAACGTCGTCTGTACTTACCACAATGGCTTGTTCGTTGATGGTAAAGGTGTATTCACCTGCTTTTTCAAATTGGGCAATGGCTTCTTGTTCCATGTTTTGAAGGGCAGCTGCCACTTGTTTCATGTCTTTACCGCATTTAGGTCCTAACTTTTTAAAGTCGGGTTTGATGCGTTTTACCAAAATGCCGTTCGAACCGTCTACCAACTTGATGTCTTTTACGTTTACCTCGCTCATCACAATGTCTTTGATGCTGTTGATGTAACCATCGGTGGTAGCATCAATGCTAGGAATCATGATGTGGCTTAAGGGTTGACGTACTTTTAGGCTTTCTTTTTTACGCAAGGCCAATACCAACGAGGTAATGCGTTGAGCAATGTCCATGCGTGCTTCCAATTCGGGTTGAATCAACGCTTGGTTGTAGGTTGGGAACAAGGTCAAGTGAACCGAAACTTCGCTGTTGCGGCCAGTTGCTTGGTTCAAATCGCAGAACAAACGGTCTGCGTAGAAAGGAGCAATAGGAGCCATTAGGCGGGCTACGGTATCCAAGCAGGTATAAAGGGTTTGGTAAGCCGATAGTTTGTCGGTGGTCATTTCGCCTGCCCAGTAGCGTTTGCGGTTTAGACGCACGTACCAGTTACTCAAGTTTTCCGATACAAAGTCGGCAATAGCACGACCTGCGCGGGTAGGTTCGTAAGCTGCAAGGCTTTCGTCTACTTCTTTAATCAAGCTATTTAGCAACGAAATAATCCATCTATCAATTTCGGGGCGTTCGCTCATAGGCACTTCGTCTTGGCTGTAGTCAAATCCGTCTACATTAGCGTATAGTGCAAAGAACGAATAGGTGTTGTAAAGGGTACCAAAGAATTTGCGCGAAACTTCTTCTACACCCTCGCGGTCAAATTTAAGGTTGTCCCATGGTGCTGAGTTGGTCATCATGTACCAACGTACAGGGTCTGCACCGTATTTTTCGATGGCTTCGAATGGGTCTACCGAGTTGCCCAAACGTTTTGACATCTTGTTGCCGTTTTTGTCCAATACCAAACCGTTAGAAATAACGTTTTTGAAGGCAACCGATCCTTTAACCATGGTAGAAATGGCGTGCAAGGTAAAGAACCAGCCACGGGTTTGGTCTACCCCTTCATTGATAAAGTCGGCAGGGAAGAAGGTGCCGTTGTCTATCATTTCTTTGTTTTCGAAAGGATAGTGTAATTGTGCGTAAGGCATAGCACCCGAGTCAAACCAAACGTCAATTAGGTCGGTTTCGCGGTACATGGGTTTGCCGTCTTTCGATACCAATACAATGTTGTCTACGTAAGGACGGTGCAAGTCGATGTTTTGAACGCTGTAGTTTTCGGCCGAGTAATCGCCCACTTTAAAGTTTTTAAATGGGTTTTCGGTCATTACACCTGCAGCGATGGCTTTTTCAATTTCTTCCATCAATTCGGCAATTGAACCGATGCAAATTTCTTCTTTGCCATCGTCGGTGCGCCAAATAGGCAATGGAGTACCCCAGTAACGGCTACGCGATAGGTTCCAGTCTTGTAGGTTTTCCAGCCATTTGCCAAAACGACCCGTACCAGTAGATTGAGGTTTCCAGTTGATGGTTTTGTTTAGTTCTACCATTTGTTCGCGGCAAGCAGTAGAACGGATAAACCAGCTATCCAATGGGTAGTACAACACAGGTTTGTCTGTACGCCAGCAGTGTGGATAGTTGTGGGTGTGTTTTTCAATTTTAAAGGCCAAACCTTGTTGTTTTAGCATCATGCAAAGCGCAATGTCCAAGGTTTCGTCTTTGTCGGTTAGGGTAGGATCGTAGGCATTTTTTACAAATTTGCCTGCGTATGGAGCGTATGCCTCTACGTTTACGTATTTAGCTACGTAATCGGCATCCAAATCTTCTAGTAGGTAATATTTACCTTGCAAATCGACGGTAGGACGTAGGTTGCCGTTTTTGTCCATCACTTGCATAGGGGGAATACCAGCCGCTTTGGCTACACGGGCGTCATCGGCACCAAAGGTAGGTGCAATGTGAACAATACCGGTACCGTCTTCGGTGGTAACGTAATCGCCTAAGATAACACGGAAACCGCCTTCGCCCATAGGAGTAAAGAATGGAATAAGGGGTTCGTATTCCATGCCTTCCAAGGTGCTTCCTTTAAAGGTTTCGGTGGGTTTTTCTTGGCCTTTAAAATAGCTATCGAACAAATCGGCAGCAAGAATTACCTCAATATCTTGTCCGGTATAGGGGTTTTGGGTAGCATAGCGTACGTAGTCGATGTTAGGACCTACGCACAATGCAGTATTAGAAGTAAGGGTCCAAGGAGTAGTGGTCCATGCCAAAAGGTATAGATTTTCTTGTCCTTTTACCTTGAATTGAGCAGTAACGGTGGTGTCTTTTACATCGCGGTAGCAACCGGGTTGGTTCAACTCGTGCGAGCTCAAACCACTACCAGCAGCGGGCGAGTAGGGTTGGATGGTGTAACCTTTGTACAACAATCCTTTTTTGTACAATTCTTTTAGCAACCACCACAAGCTTTCAATGTAGCTATTTTCGTA
>JAGCMZ010000247.1 GCA_017646225.1 Paludibacteraceae bacterium
ACCCAATTGTTGACAGCCCGAAAAATATTCGATGGCTTTTTGGTAGGCCGATGTACTCATGCTCAATACACCGTAATAGTACCATGTTTCGGCATGCTTTTCGTCGATGCTAAGGGCGTAGCGGAATGCCTTTTCTGCCTCAATGTATTGTTGTGTATCGCAATAAATTGCCCCTAATTTGCACCAAGCATTGACCGAATAAGGGTCGATGTCAATAAGGTGCTCCAATGCTTTGATGGATTTGGCAGTATTGCCTAACAGCAGGTACACATGGCTCAACAATCCCCACGATTCTTTGTCGTTAGGGTATGCACGGCAAGCTTTTAAGCAATAGGTTAGGGCGCGTTGAGGTAGGTCGTAGTTCATAAACAGCAAACCAAAATCGTAATACATTGAGTACGAATGCGTTGTTTTGAGGGTCTCTGCCGCTTTGATACATTGTGTGGCGCCAGGCATGTCGTTTTGTCGGATGCAAATTTCTAATTTTAGCAACAACGCATCGAACAAATAATCGTAAAAGGCACGTGGCATTTGTTGCTCGTGCTCTTCGGCGCAGTCTTGGTATTGAGCAATAGCAATATTTACGTGCTCGGTAGCCTGGGCAAGGTTGTTCATTTCAAAATACACCTTAGACAAATGCAAATGGAAAGGGGTATGATGCGGATGAAACGACAATCCTTTTTTTATGACGGTAAGCGCCTTTTCAAGTTGGGCCATACGAATATAGTGCTCGCAAATATCCTCGTAATCGTCGCTTTCTAGGTAAGCATCAGCGTCCGATTCGTATCTTTTTACGAGTGCTAATATGGCTTTGTCAACTTGTTTAGGCATAGGTTACGATTGTTGTGTTGGTTTGTCTTCGGTAGGAAAATCCTTTTCTTCAATAACAAAATGTTGATAGTATGACACAATTAGTGCTGTAATAGGAAGTGCAATAATCATGCCAAGAACGCCCATTAACGACCCCCAAATCGATAAGGCAAGCAAAATAATGGCAGGGTGCAATCCTGTGGCGTTGCCCATAATCTTAGGGGTAAGAAACAAGTCTAAGATGAGTTGGTTGATGACAAATATCAGACCGATAAAGGCCATGGTCCACCAAAGGTTGGTTTCGCCCAAAGCCGATTGCATGAGCGCTACACACAAAGGTGGGATAACCCCCAACGAGTGCATGTAAGGAATCATGTTTAAAACCCCTACAAACAACCCCATAAAGATAGCCATGGGCAAATCTAGGATGCTGAATCCAATGGCAAATAGTACACCTAGGATAAACGATATAAGTGCCTGTTTACGGAAATAGGTATTCATTTTTTCTGCCAAATCGTTTACCAATTGGTTGATAAAATGGCGGTATTTTTTGGGGATGTATTGTTGCCAGTTTTCCGATAAATTATCAAAGTCCATTAAGATGAAGAACAAATACAAGCAGAAAATAAATACCACTACCAACCCCGTTAGGTATTGAAATGAGGCTGATACCACGTCAAATGCCTTGGGAACAATGGATTTGATGGTGGCAATGATGTTGTCTGCCTTGAATAGGTTTTCTACGTGGGTTTCCGAAAATACCTCGTTAAAAAACTCGCGCATCATGGGTGGCAAGGTGGCGTTGTGTTCCAAAGCAAAATAGTTTTCAATTAGTACCGTCATTTCCGAAAGCTCGTTGCTGATAGACGAGGCGGCAAAAATAATAATGGAACTAATCAGGGCAATGATGCTTATTAGGAGTAAACTTACGGCTAAACCACGGCGTTTTATTTTAAGGCGATTTTGAATAAAATGCACAAATGGATTTAGCATATAAGCCAATAACCATGCCCCTACAAAAGGCAATAGAACACTGCTTAGACGCTTGGTAAATAAGAACAATGCTATAAGTAGCAAGATACCACCAATGGTTCTAACAGTACGGTCGAGCGTAAATGGTTGTTTGTTCATTTGGGCAATCGTTTAAAATATATTACATTTGCAAATGTATAAAAAAAGCACCACAATGTGTGCAGAAAAGACGAACCAATAACATATTTTATGGATAAAGTAACAATTATACAAGAGTTACTCGCCGAGGTGGGTGGTATGCAACAACAACTAGAGGTAATGAAAACGCAGTTAGAAGTAATGAAACAGCGTTTGATGCTTGCAGAAGTGAGTATGCAGGCCGATGCTGCAGCCTTGCAAGCCAGCCAATTACGTGTAAAACAGTTGGAAATAATAGTAGCAAGTCAAAAGTCGCAAGTCGATGAGTCGCCTAATCGTGGAACTGATGAAGCGCCTAATCGTGAAAATGTTGAATCGTTGAATCGTGAAACCGATGAAGCGTTGAATCGCGGAATTGATGAATCGCCCAAATCCGATTTACCGATTAGCCGATTAGCCGATTCGTCAACAAAAAACTCCGATTATTCACATTCGTTCATCAATTCGTCGCCGATTAGTCGATTAGTCGATTCGTCAACACCCTCTAGAGACGCTCGCATCATTACCGACCTTAAAAAGGCCATTGGTTTGAACGATAGATTCCGTCTTAAACATGATTTGTTTGATAACAACGAAACGCTTCTTTTTGAAACCATCGATGCGTTGAATAGTTTGAGTTGTATGGCCGATGCCGATGCGTATCTAAAGGAACGTTTTGCGTGGAATGCCGATGATGCAACGGTGGTTTATTTTTACGAAATTTTGGAACGTAAATTTGTGCGCTCATGAAATTGTACATTGTGCCTACACCCGTAGGTAATTTAGAAGATATGACCTTTAGAGCCATCAAAGTGCTAAAAGCGGTTGATTTTATTTTGGCAGAA
>JAGCMZ010000248.1 GCA_017646225.1 Paludibacteraceae bacterium
ATTCTTCCCATAGGGATGTTTATATGGATATGTTCCACTTAGTAGATGGAGATCATTGCTATCATTTACCATACGAATCGTTGCTAAATATTGTTTCTAAAATAGATAAGGATGCTATAGCCTGGTAATGGTGGTTATGGATTTTTTTTTGGGGGGGGCATGCGCTCGTGAATTTTGCGAGTAAGCGAGCGCAGAACAAATTTATTTGTTATGCCGAGCGGGAGCAAAATCATTAGGACGCAGTCCTAATAAGATAGGCGGCACCTAAACTGCGTTTGCACTATCTTTACTCGGGACAAGCCCTCGTGAAGATAGGCGGCACCTCGGCAAAAGCAAAATCAAAGATTTTAGTATATAGCGTATTCTCTGCATCTGCAAGCAAGCTTGCATGCTGAGTATTATCTTTACTCGCATTCGCTCATGAAGATAGGCGACACCTCGCCAATGACAGCAAACTGCGTTTGCTACTACGGCTATATTTTATGTACTAATTACATGCAAGCATGCATTAACACATAAAATAAGCCTAAAAAAACATTGTTTTTTTGTCATTGCGCTCGGTTTGCACTATCTTTGTACCCTCAAATTTTATTGTATGCAAAATATTAGAAACATAGCGATTATCGCACACGTTGACCACGGTAAAACCACCCTTGTTGATAAAATGTTAGTAGCTGGCGCCTTGTACAAAGACCACGAAAAGGCTGGCGAATTGGTATTGGACAACAACGATTTGGAACGTGAACGCGGTATAACCATCGTGTCTAAAAATGTTTCTATAACTTACAAAGACACCAAAATTAACATCATCGACACCCCTGGGCACTCGGACTTTGGTGGAGAGGTAGAACGTGTATTGAACATGGCCGATGGCGTTTTATTGTTGGTGGATGCTTTTGAAGGTCCCATGCCTCAAACCCGTTTTGTACTACAAAAAGCCATCGAGATTGGTTTGAAACCTATCGTAGTAATCAACAAGGTGGACAAACCCAACTGCCGTCCCGACGAAGTACACGAAGCGGTTTTCGATTTGATGTTCAGCTTGGATGCTACCGAAGACCAATTGGATTTTCCTGTGGTGTATGGTTCGGCTAAACAAAACTGGATGTCGACCGACTGGAAAAACCAAACCGACAACATTTATCCCCTATTGGATGCTATTATTGAGCACATTCCTGCTCCTAAAACCATCGAAGGCCCATTGCAAATGCTTATTACCTCGTTGGATTACTCATCGTACGTAGGTCGTATCGCCATTGGACGTGTACACAGAGGTACCATTATAGAAAATACCGATATTGCCTTGGTACGCCGCGATGGCAGCATCAACAAATGCCGCATCAAAGAACTAAACGTATTTAGCGGATTTGGCAAAACCAAAGTAAGCGAAGTATCTTCGGGCGAATTGTGCGCCGTAATTGGTTTGGATAAATTTGATATTGGCGATTGCATTTGCGATTTGAATACGCCCGATGCATTGCCTCCTATTGCCATTGACGAGCCTACTATGAGCATGGTGTTTACCATCAACAACTCACCTTTCTTTGGCAAAGACGGTAAATTTGTTACCTCGCGCCACATTCATGAACGTTTGGTGCGCGAATTGGACAAAAACTTGGCCTTGCGCGTTGAAAAAGAAGAATCGAGCGATATATGGCACGTATTTGGACGTGGTGTATTGCACTTGTCGGTGCTTATTGAAACCATGCGTCGCGAAGGTTACGAGTTGCAAGTAGGTCAACCTCAAGTTATCTACAAGGAAATAGACGGCGTAAAATGCGAGCCCATCGAGGAACTAACCGTAAACGTACCCGAAGAAAACTCGGGAAAAGTAATTGAATTGGTTACCTCGCGCAAAGGTGAAATTGTGAACATGGAAAGCAAAAACGATCGCATTCACTTGCTATTCCACATCCCATCGCGTGGTATTATTGGTTTGCGTACCAACTTGCTAACCGCTACCGCAGGCGAGGCGGTTATTGCCCACCGTTTTATTGAGTACGCTCCTTATAAAGGCGATATTGCCCGTCGTGTAAACGGTTCGATGATTGCCATGGAAAGTGGTACCGCTTTTGCCTATGCTATTGACAAACTACAAGACCGTGGTAAATTCTTTGTATTTCCACAAGACGAAGTGTATGCTGGACAAGTAGTAGGCGAACACTGCAAAGAGGGCGACTTGGTGATTAACGTAACCAAATCGAAGAAATTGACCAACATGCGTGCATCGGGTTCGGACGAAAAAACCAAAATTGTTCCTCCTATTGTATTTAGTTTGGAAGAGGCTTTGGAATACATCAAAGAGGATGAATACGTAGAAATTACACCCAACGCCATGCGTCTGAGAAAAATTATTTTGGACGAACTAGAACGTAAACGTGCTAACAAATAAGGTATATCTTGGATTAGGGAGCAACCTAGGCAACCGCGAGGAGCTGATGCAACAAGCATTTGCGGGCATAGAACAACGCATTGGCAAAATTACCCAGCGTTCTTCTATGCATACCACCGTTGCTGATGGTTTCACCTCCGACAACCTATTTTTAAACTGTGTAATCTGCGTCGAAACCTTACTAAATGCATCCGAGGTGCTAGTCCATACTCAACAGTTGGAAAGGGAACTGGGACGTACACAAAAAAGTGTCAACCTTGTTTACTCGGACAGATGCATGGATATTGATATTTTGTACTTTAATATGGAGCAAATAAACCAAGTAGATTTGGTTGTTCCGCACCCACGTATGCACCAACGTGCGTTTGTTTTAGCTCCTTTGTGCGAAATTGCACCTAAATTAAAACATCCTATTCTGGGACAAAATACGCAACAATTACTCAACCAACTACCCCACTAGTATGACCATCAATCAACGCATATCCACCTATTTTGTCTCTATATTTGTGCTATTTGCACTGATTATTATTTTGTTTACGGTACGCTACGAAAAAAACATAGCATCCGACAAACTAGTAGCACAAATGGAGTTGTATGCTACAATGCTAGAGCAGGGTATTTTGCCAGATCAACTGCCAGATACCAGTTTGCGCATTAGCCAAATTGACCTAACAGGCAAGGTGCTATTTGACAATCGATTGAGCATTGACAGCACAGATAACCACCTGACAAGAAAGGAAATACGCGAAGCACAACACTACGGTTACGGCACGGCGCTACGCTATTCTTCGTACAACAATCAATTGTATTTTTACTACGCAAAAAAAGAGAAGAAATCTTTCTTACGCATCGCCAAACCATTTGAAAATCGTTCAGAGGCACTACCCATCAGTTATATGCCTATTTTTATCACCTTGCTCCTTTTTGGCATTGCTAGTATTGGGTATTACAGCACATCGTTGCGTTTCAAATCGACCATCAAAACATTGAAACAGCTCATTGAACGAGTGGACTCGGGCGATAAATACAACTTTCCAGATAATGAGTTTAGCGAAATTAGCGAATACATTATTAGAAGTTATCAAAAGCTAGAACGCACCCAAAAGGCGCTGGATATGGAGCGCGAAAAACTGTGGGCACACCTTCGACTCTCTAAACGTGGTTTGTGTATTTTCTCGCCTCAACGCAAGGAGATTTTATCGAACGAATTGTTTATTCAATACGCCAATTTTATTTCGGACAGACCCATTCAATACTCCGAAAAAATATTTGATATTCCCGAACTGTTTGACATTGTTGAATTCTTTGACGATAAACAACGCGATTACAAAAATGTACTTGAAACCAAGACCATGGAAGTTCACAAAAACGACCGCATATTGGTAGTACATGGCATTGTTTTCCCCGATAAGAGTTGTGAAATTACCATCGATGACATTACAGAAAGAGAAGAGCAAGCCCTACTAAAACGTCAGCTAACCCAAAATATATCGCACGAGTTAAAAACACCGGTTAGTAGTATTCAAGGCTTTATGGAAACCATTATCAATAACCCAGGAATGGATCCAGACAAGCGCGAATTCTTTATAGAACGTTGCCACGCACAAGCCATCCGTCTAAGCTATCTGCTCCAAGATATATCGATGCTGAACAAGTTAGACGAAGGTTCGGGCATCTTTGATCGTGATGACATCAACCTGAACGATGTTATTCAGAACGTACTGAAAGACGTATCGTTGGAGTTGGAAGAGAAGAACATTACCACCGAAGTAAACCTGCCTTGCAATGCTACCATCAAGGGAAACATGTCGCTACTGTATTCTATTTTCCGCAATTTGGTAGACAACACCTTGCACTACGCAGGCAGCGATATCAGCATACAAATTAATTGTTTCCGAGTAGACAACGAATTCCTGCACTTCTCTTACGCCGACACGGGCATTGGGGTGGATTCCAAACACTTGAATCACCTATTTGAACGATTCTACCGTGTAGACAAAGGAAGATCTAGGAAACTAGGGGGTACGGGATTAGGTTTGGCCATTGTAAAAAATGCCATCTTATTCCATCAAGGTCGTATTTCTGCCAAGCAGCACCCTGGTGGCGGTTTGGAGTTTGTGTTCTCGCTTCGCAAAGAACCACTTCCGGTTATCGACTAAAAACGTTGGATTTTACTTTCGCGTAGGTTGTCTACAATCTCTTGTTGCGTACGAACAAGAGCCACTTGTTGTTGGATAAGCTGAGCCAATTGAGCGCCATCTTGTTGTACCTGCGCCTGTTTTATCGCTTCTGAAACTTCTTTTAAGCGACCTTTTACGGTACGTAATTTGAATTCCAGGATTACCTGAGGCATTTCTTGCGATAGTTGAGAAGTAAGTTTATTGGGGTCTTCGTCTTTGCTGTTTCTGCAATGCTCGTACTTATCTTCTACCAACGAGAATACGTAGTTTTGAATGGACAAATTGGTATGATTCAAGAAGTAGGTGCGCAAGTCGGTTTGTTCTACTTGCAATGCTTCTTGCAAAAGTTGTACGTGCAAAGGAAACTGCAAGGGCATCTCATCTTCGGCCAGCATCAAATCTACATAGGTAGCGAGTGGGATTTGAATATGCTCGTTACTTTCCGCATCGTAAAACGAAAGGTTGCATTTTCCGTAATTCACCAAATAGCGCATGATTACCTGTTCTTGGTTGTAGGTATAAGGCAATTCGGCGCCTGCTTTTTGGGCGATTTCGGGTTCGATAGGCACAATAACCGATGCCGTTGCATTGGCAATGGGTGCCGGTTCTTGTACGGGCTTTTGCACTTGCTTTTGCTGACGCAACTTTTGAACCGCCTCGCCCAGTAACGACTCACGTACCGAGAAACGAATGGCACACTCTTGAATGTACAAGGAGCGGGTAATCGCATCGGGGATAACCGCAATAGACTGAACAATATCGTTAATTAGTTGCGATTTCTTAATAGGATCATTCCCTGCATCTTCCAATAGCAAACCCGACTTGAACTGAATAAAGTCTACTTGATGCTCTTTTATGTATTCAATCAGTTCGTTGGCATTGTGTTTTTTAGCAAACGAGTCGGGGTCGTCGCCATCGGGCAACAAAACGACCTTTACGTTCATGCCTTCTTCTAACAACAAATCGATACCCCTGATAGAGGCTTTGATTCCTGCCGCATCGCCATCGTATAGCACTGTAATGTTGCTGGTAAAGCGGTGAATCATGCGGATTTGCCCTTGGGTAAGTGATGTTCCCGACGATGCTACCACGTTTTGAATGCCCGCCTCGTGCATCGACAAAACATCGGTATAACCCTCTACCAAATAGACAGCATCGTTTTGCACCATGCTCTCTTTGGCAAAATAAATACCGTATAGTTCGTTGCTTTTGTGATAGATTTCAGACTCGGGCGAGTTGACGTACTTGGCCGATTTTTCGGTTTGTACCAACACCCTGCCACCAAACGCAACAATCCTACCCGACAGGGAATGTACCGGAAACATAACACGACCTCTGAAACGGTCTACCATACCACCCCTATCGCTGCGGGTAGCCAAACCAACATCGTTCAGCACCGTAGCCGAGAATCCACTTTTAATGGCTTCATCGGAAAAGGCATGGTACTGATTTTGGCTATATCCCAATTGGAATTTTTGAAGAATGGCATCGGAGAAACCACGCTCACGAAAATAGGCAAGGCCTACTGATTGACCCTCTTCGGTTCTCCACAACTGATCGACAAAGTAACGTCCTGCAAATTCGTTGAGTGCCATCATGCTTTCGCGTTTGGTACGCGCTTGCATTTCTTCGGCTGTCAACTCTTTTTCTACTATCTCGATGTTGTATTTTTTAGCCAAATAGCGCAATGCATCTGGGTAACTTAGATGCTCGTGCTGCATAATGAAGTTTACAGGCGTTCCACCCTTGCCACAACCAAAACACTTGCAGATGTTTTTAGAAGGTGAAACGGTAAACGAAGGAGTTTTTTCGTTATGAAAGGGGCATAAACCAATCAGGTTTACCCCACGACGACGCAAGGTAACAAAATCGCCTACGACTTCTTCTATCTTAGCCGCATCCAGGATTCGCTGTTTGGTTGCCTCGTCTATCATGAGTTTTATAATGAAAACAATTTGGTTCCACGAAGCAATTCTTCGGTGGTCATGGCTTTTTTACCTGCCAATTGTAATTTTTTAATCGATAAATAACCTTCTTCTGTAGCGAAATACAATTGTTTTTTACCATCGCTAACCAAGGTGCCTGGTTGTTCAGATACGGTATCTTCGATTACCTCCGTTTCCAAAACTTTTAAGCTAAGTACCTGACCTTTATCGTTCTTTACCTCTGTAAAAGCAGCAGGATAGGGCGAAAGACCACGTACAAAATTATGCAATTCGATGGCCGATTTATTCCAATTGATTTTACAATCTTCTTTAAAGATTTTAGGGGCAGGGTTAACGGCTACACTATCATCTTGGGGCATGGTTGATACATCGCCCATGGTGATGCGCTCCATGGTTTCTACCACCAAATCGGCACCCATGTTCATTAAACGGTCGTAAAGTGTACCCACATTATCG
>JAGCMZ010000249.1 GCA_017646225.1 Paludibacteraceae bacterium
ATAATCGTCTTGTTTTTTTACTGAAAAACACTGCTTTTTGTCTTTGTAAAATGCTTAACGCCGAATAAAATGGTCGACAGTTTAAAAAATATTAAAAACAGCGCCGTGTATGGGCGTTTATGATAAAATACGTACTTTTGTTTAACCGAATAAACGTTTAAAACGATGAAAAAACTCTTTTTATTGATGGCCTTTATAGGCTGTTTATCACCCATTTGGGCAGTTCAAAAGCAGACGTATACCTTTGTACAGAGAGATACTTGTAGCTTAAAAATGGATGTTTATATGCCCGACGATACATTGTCGTCGCATCCATGTGTGTTTTTTGTGTTTGGCGGTGGTTTTAAAATGGGTGAGCGCGATACACCATCGGCTGTTACCTATATGGAAAACATAGCCAAAGCCGGTATCGTTGGAATCTCTATCGATTATCGATTGGGATTAAAAGGAGTAGAAAGTACCAGCTTGATAGAGTTGGCCAAATTAATGGAAAATGCGGTAAATGTGGGTGTTGAAGATGCTTATTCGGCAGTTAACTATGCCATTGAACACGCAGCAGAACTAAAAATCAATCCAAAGCAGATTGTGCTGTCGGGTTCGAGTGCTGGGGCTATTATCTCGTTGCAATGCGATTATTACTTGCAAAACCAACATGCGTTAAGCAAGGTGTTACCTGCCGATTTTAAATTTGGGGGCATTGTTCCTTTCTCTGGAGCTGTGGCTGCGTTTAATGGCAAGGTAAAATACCAACAACAACCTGCTCCTACCTTGTTTATGCACGGTACCAAAGATGAATTGGTGGTGTACAATAAATTAATGGTGTTTGGTAAGGGAATGTTTGGATCCAATGCGTTGGCCAAACAGTTTAAAAAGAACGGATGGCCTTATCAATTCATTCGTTTTACCAATTTTGGTCACGAAATAGCCGTTATGGGTTACAAAGAACATGCCGATGCGGTTGTCGATTTTGTGAACCGTTTTGTAGTAGGCCAAGCCCACATACAAATTGATATGACCTGGGCAGAAGAAGGCATTGACAAACCCTTGATGGATATTGATCCTGCTGGATTATACGGGAAATCGGATGTACAACTCTCGGTATCGCCCGAGGTACTAGAAAGAATACGATGAGCAAGAAATATAAATTAGGAGTAGCTCTTAGTGGCGGCGGTGTGAAGGGCTTTGCGCACGCTGGGGCATTAAAGGCGCTAGAGGAATTTGGCTATAAACCCGATGTTATTTCGGGTACAAGTGCTGGTGCCATTGCGGGTGTGTTGTATTCGGCTGGTTATACGCCTGTTGAAATATGCGACCTTTTTAAAAATAAAGGATTTACCGATTTTACTCGATTAACGTTGCCTACTGCAGGTTTCTTTAATCCCCATAAATTTGTAGATTTCTTGAGATCCAAGATTCCGTATGCCAATCTTGAAGAATTGCCTATACCCGTGCATGTGGTAGCCTCCGATTTGGATAATGGGGTGATGAAAGTGTTTTCGGAAGGTAGCTTGCCCGAGCGAGTAATGGCTTCGTCAACCGTGCCCATTGTGTTTCCCCCTACCGTAATAGACGATGTACATTATGTAGACGGTGGCGTTTTTTGCAATTTCCCCGTAGAGGTTATTCGCGAAGAATGCGAAACGGTTATTGGTATCAATGTAAGTCCGTTGGCACCTACTCAGTACAAGCAGAATGTTATTGAAATTGCGCTACGTGCATTTAACTTTATGTTTCGTGCCAATACCAAAGAGGATGGTTTTTTGTGCGATATATTGGTTGAGATGCCCCGTGTTTTGCAGTACGATATGTTCGATTTAGAATCGGTTCCAGAGATATTTGAACTGGGTTATACCGAAACCAAAAAGATTTTAGAACAACAATTACTGAAACAAGACTAGCATGAATTCTTTTTTGAGATACATTTTGTGGACTGTGGCATTTGTTATGTCATCTTGTTGGACGATGGCCAATACTCCATTTGTGGGCAGGGTAGTTGACGATAAAAAAGAACCCATTACTTTTGCAAGCGTTTATCCCGAAAAGAATCCACAAGCTGGTACGGTAACCGACCAAGACGGTGTTTTTGTGTTAGATAGTGTGGCGTTAAACGAAACCGTAGTTGTGTCGTTTATCGGCTATCGAACGGTCGAAATTTGTTTGAAAAAAATACCCGCCGACACCTTGCAAATTACTTTGCAAGAGCAGCCTATTTTGTTGGCCGAGGCAGAGGTGAGCAAGAATAAAAAGTACGTTAGCAAACGCCGACAAAAAAAGAACTTGCTTGCCGATGTGTACAGTCAATTGATGCACGATTTTCCCAACCGAAATCACTTTTATAAAGTAGTATCCGATTATGCTATCTATAACGAAGACCAAATTGCTGCTTTTGAAGAGTTGGCGGGTAATATTATAGAGATACCTGGTGCTGGGAAAAAAGGACGCGATTCCATTCAACTGCAACCCGAGTGGGTAAAACGCTATAGACATCCCAATACCCATCAACGTTTGTCGGGTATAGAAGACCAATTGCGCAAGAATAAGAATGCACAACGCATTCAGTTGGTCGATTCAAGTGCGCTTGTTCATCGTGTACAGTGGGGTGGCGAGATAAAAGGTATGTTTAAGGAGTTAAAAGGTGAGGTGAGCAATTGGGAAAGCTATGAAAAAGACGATATGCTGCTGCTAACCTTTAACGAATCGCGCAATTTTCTTGGTATCTTAAAGGTGAATGTTACCATTAATTTGGTATTGGATCCCTATTCGTATCGTATCAGAAAACAATCGCAGTCGGTAGTTATTCAGGCCAATATTCCTTTTGGATATAAATTGAATGCCGACCAGTTGGCTATTTTAAATACGGTCAATTTAACATCGGACGATATCGAAAGATTTCGCCTTAAAAAGGTGTTTGCCGATGTAAAACGCAATATCATTTACAGCGAGGTGGATAACGAGGTGTTTGTAGAAGAAAAAAACATTATTACCAAAATTCGCATGCTCGATAACAAGGAAAGAGAACTTAAGTTTCATCAAACGGGTCACATGAAAGTGCTTTCGGCTTCGTCGAGCGGGGTGGTACCTTATACCAAAAGTCAGTTAAAACGTTCCTATCCGTTAACGGTACAATAATGAAATAAAATAGGGAACCGCAAATAACATGAACCCCGAAAGTTTTTTGTCTAACTTTCGGGGTTTTTATTACCTATTAGGTGTATTATTTTTTCTTGCCAAACAGTTGAAAGTACAATTCGCGTACCCAAGCTATGGGTGAGGTAAGTAGGATAATCCAGCCCCATGTTTTTATCGATAATGGTTCGGTTTGGAATACTTCGCCACCAATTTGTACAATTAGAATGGTAACGCCCAATATAAAGGCCATAATACCTAAGAATTTGCTGTTGTTTAAAATACCAGCAAAAATTGATTTGTTTTTGCCAATAACGCGTGCGTTAAACATGTTCCACCAGTTGATGGTCATGTAAGTGGCAAAAAATACCGTAGGGGTTAAGCTTGCGGCAAAGGCGGTAAGTGTTTCGCATCCCAATGTTGCCACAGTAGGAACATGATTCATTATACGTAACAATGCAATGCACAACAACCATACAAATCCACCAAAACCAAAGATGGCTTTTGCCAATGGTTCGTTAATGATGAATTCCGATTTGTTGCGAGGTTTGTCTAGCAATACTCTTTCGTCGGCAGGTTCTGATGCCAATGCAATAGCAGCAAGCGAGTCCATAACTAGGTTAATCCACAAGAATTGGGTAACGGTAAAGGGCATTGCAACGCCTACCAATGGTCCGAATACGGCTACCAAGCAAGCAGATACGTTAATAGATAATTGTAAGAACAAGAAGTTTTTGATGTTCTTAAACAATGAACGACCCCATTTAACACCGGTTACAATGGATGGGAAAGCATCGTCTAGCAATACAATGTCTGCCGCTTCTTTTGCTACCGAAGTACCCGAACCCATGGCAATACCTACGTCTGCGTGGTTCAAACTAGGTGAGTCGTTTACACCGTCGCCTGTCATAGCGCATACGTAATTGTTCGATTGCATCCATTGCAAGATGTCCAATTTGTTGCTTGGGGTACAACGGGTAATAACGTTAGGATATGCACGACCGTTTTTAGGACATTCAATGGCTTCGTTAAAGTCTTTTGCCTCGATAGCCCAAATGTTGGTAAAGCCCGATTGACGAGCAATTTCGCTACCGGTTTTGATGTTATCGCCTGTCATCATTACCACATCGATACCAGCAGTATAGCATTTTTCAATGGCTTCTGGTACGTCGCTACGCACTGGGTCTTCTATAAACCAGGTGCCAATGTAGGTGCAGTCTTTAAGTGCGTAACCTTGCTCTAACTCTTTCTTTATTTTATCAAAATCGGTTGATGCAATAATGGCTGCCGATATGGCGCGTCTGCCGCGTTCTTGTTGGGTGGCAACTTCTGCTAGGTAATCGTTGCGGCCAATGATGCGCGAAATCACTTCGGGAGCACCTTTAATAACCATGATTTCTTCGCCAGTTTGGTTGCTTTTGGCGTGGGTTACCATGTATTTCCATGCGCTAGAAAATGGAATACGGTTGATAATGTTGTATTCGTTTCTGATAGCAGCAGTTTGCTCCATGCCAATAGAACCCAAAATAGCCGATTCGGTAGGGTTGCCTAACACCGTTTTTTCGTTAGAGAAATTGGCGGTAGAGTTGATGGCACCAATAGTTTGCAGCAATTCTTTGTATTTGGGGTTTACGCTAGTTTCTACTACCGTCATGCGGTTTTGGGTTAATGTACCGGTTTTGTCGGTAAAAATAACATTCACAGCACCGATGGTTTCGCAAGCGTGCATTTTCTTAACCAAGTTGTTTTCTTTGGCCATGGTTTTCATAGAGAAAGCCAATGCCATGGTAACCGACAAGGGTAAACCTTCTGGAACAGCCACAATAATAATAACTACAGCGCTCATTAAGAAGGTTACTTCGGTTAGTAACAAATCAAGGTTCCAAACAAAGTGGTGTGAACCTAGGGCAAAATTCCAATGTAGTAGGTTCAAGATAACAAACATAGTGGCCGATATAGCAAAAGCCGCTACGTTGATTTTGCTAGCTAATTCGCCCAATTTTTGTTCCAATGGGGTTTTGTTGTTGGTTTCGACCGATGCTAAACGGGTAGTTTTACCAATTTCGGTTTCGTCGCCCACTTTTACAACAATGCCTTCGCCCATACCTTGTTCGATGGTAGTGCCGCGTAGCAATAGGTTAGGAGCAAAACCTGAACCGGTGTAGGGTTCGCTGATGGGGTATTTGGATACGCCTACCGATTCGCCGGTCATGGCAGCTTCTTGCACTTTCATGTCGGTAGCCTCGTATAACTCAATATCGGCAGGAATTTCGTCGCCTGCAGATAGAATTACCACGTCGCCCACTACCAATTGGTCTTTGGTGATTTCTATGACAGCACCGTTTCTGCGTACTTTAACAGGTTCGTAGTCTTTGTCGCTTTTCATGGCGTCAAATTTCTTTTTGGCGCTGTATTCTTGCCAAAAACCTACTCCAGTAGCAATTAAGATGGCAAAAATAATACCAATCGACTCGGTAAAGTCGCCTTCCATAATACCAAATCCTAACGAAATGGCAGTTGCTACCAATAGAATAATAATGATAGGATCTTTAAACTTTTCTAAATAAAGTTTCCACCATGGAGTTTCTTTGGGTGGGGTAAGAAGGTTGATGCCGTGTTGCTCTCTGCTTTTTAGCACTTCAGCATCGGTTAATCCTGTAGTAGGCATGTTTTTGTTCATATTTTTACATTTTGTGGATTGCAAATGTAAAAAATATACCTATATACACTATCAATTTTGATTTTATTAACGTGTTTAAACCGCTATCTATTAGTGCTTTGTTATACGATTGTAACATTTTCATTGAATCGCCTCAACCTCAATTCGGTCCCTGAGCTTGTCGCTTCCGTTCGGTCCCTGAGCTTGTCGAAGGGCCCGAATTGAATTGATTGCTAGGTTTATATCGGGGGCTTCGACAGGCTCAGCCACCGATATAGATTCACCGCATCACCATATAACAAAGTCTCTGCTATTGCCAAACTATATGCATAAAAAAAGAGCCTCACATTAGTGAAGCTCTCTGCGGTGCGGACGGGACTCGA
>JAGCMZ010000250.1 GCA_017646225.1 Paludibacteraceae bacterium
AGGATACCATCTATCCAAAAACTGGCCGAACTGCAAGCAGAACGAGCTGTAGGAACGATATGTATCTTTACGCACTTCCTTTTTTTTCTCGGCCAAAAACACGCCTAGCAAATCGGCCAACTTCGTATCAATGCAGCTAACTACAGCTGGCGGATCCTGGCGATGGCAATCGTTAGCCGTTAGTGTACTCGAACCACTTTTGGCACGATTTAATAATTGTAGGTTAATATCGTTGGCCATGGATCGTATTTTTTCCATGGCTTGTTTTTTGGTAGGGTATTGCTTAAAAACCTTGTTGCACTTAACGCGATGTCGGCCGCTATCGTCGTAATACTCAATGTACACACCTGTAGAGCTGTTGACAATTCTAGCAGTTAAAAGTTTGTCGGAAAATTTAAGTTCGTTTTTTGGCATTTTTTTTTTGCGCTAACTATTTAAAAGTCAGTGCAAAAAAGCATTATTAGAAGTATGGCCAGGATTATTTTTTGGCTCGTTTTTTGGTTCGATTTTGGCGCGTTTTTATTGTAGTACGCTATAAATCAATCCGTTGTGGAGATTACCGGACTCGAACCGGTCACCTCGACACTGCCAGTGTCGCGCTCTAGCCAGATGAGCTAAACCCCCAATTGCGTTGCAAATATACAACGCAGTTTTTATTTATGCAATAGAAATTTTAAAAATTCTTTTTACTTCAAAATCCAGCCTTGTGCTGTTTGCTCCAAGCTTTGTTGCTTGTCTGCCGAAGTCCACGATGTAGAGTTTTCGGTTCGAGTCCACAGTTGCTTGTTGGTTCCAAATGTTTCTAATTGGGTGCTGTCGTTGCTGAATACCACCAACAGGGTTTCTTCTTGGTTGGTACCGGCATGGGTGCATACCAATTTGCTTCCCACTTCCCAAATGCGCACGCAATCTTGTTTGATTTCGCTCCACGTATAACCTGCCGATGCTTTGCAACCGTGCTCATCGCTATCTCCTCCACAAATAACAGGGGGGTGAACTGAAACCTTATGATTTGTTTTGCATGCTAAACACGCCAAAACGGCTACGCATACAAGTAGGTAACTGTATTTTTTCATCATTCTTGTATAAATTGAGTCAATTCTTGGTACAATCGTTGAATAGGAAGTCCCATTACATTGTAGTAAGAACCAACAATTTTTTCAATGCCAATGTAACCAATCCATTCTTGCACACCATACGAACCTGCCTTGTCGTAAGGTTGATAGGTGTCAATGTAATGTTCTATTTCTTTGTTCGATAGGGGTTTGAAATAAACCTCGCTAACAGCATAAAATAGGTGTTGTTTTTGTTGGGTAAACAGGCAAACGGCTGTAATTACTTCGTGTTTGTTGCCCGATAGGGTGCGAAGCATGTCTGTTGCCTCTTGCTTGTTGTTGGGTTTGCCCAAAATGGTACCGTTAATGGATACCACTGTATCGGCTGTAATGGCCAATGTATTTTCTTTTAAATAAGGTAGGTATGCCGCAGCTTTGGCTTTTGTAATGTAGCAGGGAACTTCTGCGCCTTGTAAATGAGCAGGGTAGCTTTCGTCTGCATCTACCGATGTGGCTTCAAAGGTAAGTTCCAATCCTTTTAATAACTCCCTGCGCCTTGGCGATTGCGAAACCAACACAATTTGATACGATTTTAATTGATCGGCTAAAATCATGCTGTGGCACCGTTTAGATAAAACAAATAATAAACAATGAGTGCGTACGAGCAACCAATCAGCATAATGAATTTGATAAATTGGCTAATTTGTTGCCATTGGCTGCGTTTTTTGGCAATACCTATCCAGCAAAGTAAAATCAGCATAGGAATTGCGATACCAAATAGATAATACCTAAGGGTAATGGTATCGGTAGCAAATGGAATCAGTTGGAGTGAAAAATAACCTGTTAGCAACAAGATAACAATCGATAAAGTTATCAAAAGAACCTTGGTTGCATTGATACCCCAAACAATGGGAATGGTGTGGCATTCCATTTCTCTATCGCCTTCTATGTCGTCAATGTCTTTTACAATTTCACGCAACAAGGTAAACAAGAACGAGAACAATCCAAAACCGGCTGTCCAAGCGTATATATCGGTAATGATAGGTGTCTGATAAATATAGGGTTGATAGGTTAGGATAAGCTGCCTGTTGCACACATAACCCAACATAAAGGGTGTCATAAAACCACAAACGGCTATCATTAAGTTGCCAATAATGAGTTGTCGTTTATAGCTAGACGAATAAAACCAAAGCAATCCCGATAGCACAATGTAGATAAGTCCAATGGTGGTATCGCGCAAAAATACAGCCAAACTTAAACCGCACAATACGCCCAATCCTAATAAAATTTGAAAGCCTGTAGCTGCTTGCGCACGGGTAACACTTTTTCCTACAATAACTTTGGTTGGACGGTTAATCTCGTCAATTTTGGTATCAAAATAATCGTTTATCACGTAACCACCTGCCGCAATGAGTACGGTAGATGACAATAATAAACCAAATAGCAAGTTGCTGTTGGGTAGTGCAATGGCATATTGGTTCAAATAAGGGGTAATGACACCGTAAAATACGGTGGTTACAATGTAGGCAAGGAAAAGGACGTTTTTCCAACGAATCAGTTGGAGCCAGGTTTTTAAGGTTACCATGTAAACGAGTTCTGATTAGTTAACCAATTATTTTGTGCTTTTAGCACTTGTTCTATCACATCGCGCGCGCAACCGCATCCGCCGTTGTAAAGCGAAATGTATTTGGCTATGTTTTTTACCTCTACAGCAGCATCGGCAGGGCAGGTTGGTGTGCCAACCAATTGCATAACGGGTACATCGGGAATATCATCACCCATGTACAAAACGTCGCTGCTTTGTAGGTTGTAGCGTGCTATAAAATCGTTGTAAGCAGCTGTTTTTTCGGATGCGCCAAGGTAAATATCAGTAATGCCTAGTCCCTGAAAACGTACGCGTAGGTATTCGTTGTTGGCGCCACTGATAATGGCCACTTTGTAACCCATCTTAATGGCTAATTGCAAGGCAAAGCCATCGCGCAAATTGGCGGTGCGGATGGGTTCTCCTGTGGTCGATAAACTAACCGTTTGGGTGGAAAGAACGCCATCGATATCAAAAATAAATGCCTTGATGTGGCTAATATCTTCTTTAAAGTTGGTCATTTTGTATGCTTTCTGTTAGCAGTTGATAAATGGTTTTTTCTTTCCCTTTTAACTGCGCTAAGTGTTTTTCAATAATGGGCCAGTCGTGTCTGATGGCAGGCCCGGTTTGCGCTTCGGCAGGCGATAGGGTATGTACCTTTTCTGTGGTTTCGTCAATGAGTGGAAGCAAATCAGCAAAAGGTAAATTCGCCTCGGCCAATACCTTTTCGGCCAAACTGTAAAGGTGATTGGTAAAGTTACAAGCAAACACAGCGGCCAAATGTACCTTGGTACGTGTATCGGAGTCTACTACCTTAACGTTGGGCGATAATTTATTTGCGAATAGATGTAATTTGTTAGTAAAAGTATCATTATTCGCTTCGATATACAAAGCAACTTTGTTAAAATCAACCTCTTTACCATAAGAGAAGGTTTGCATGGGGTAAAGTACCCCAAAATAAGTAGCAAAAGGAGCCAAAACAAGGCTATTTGTACTGCCCGATGTGTGTACCAGCAAGGCATTCTCTGGAATTTCTATTCCTTCTATTGCTTGGGTAATGGCATCGTCTTTTACGCTGCAAATTTACAAATCGGCATCGTTTATAACGGCCGATTTTTGGGTGGTGTAAGGTATGTTTGTTCCAATCACTTGCATCATGCGTTGGGCAGATTCCTCGCTGCGTGCCACAATTTGTGCCACATCAATATCTTTTGCTAACAACGCTTTGGTTAGATGCGATGCAACTTTTCCGGTGCCAATAACAACAACCTTTTTCACGCTTTAGAATGTGTTGTTGTGAATTTTTTCAAATTGCAATTTGTCCTCGTTAAAAGGTTTGCGTTCCATGCCTTTGTAACCAATGCTCATGATGCATTCAACAGCATAGTGTTCGGGAATGTTAAGCAATTCTTTTACGTATTGATCGGCCGATACGCCTTCGGTAGGCGATTGACGATTGCGTACTTGTGCCCAGCAGCTGCCAAGACCCATGTCTTCGGCCGATAGTTGCAAGTTAAAGGCTACAATAGAGCAATCTTCTACCCATACATCGCTTTTGGTAGTGTCAGCAATGATAACAATGGATAGGGGAGCTTCTGCTACAAATGCACTGCCAAAAGGTTTGCATCCAGCTAGTTTTACTTGGGTTTCTTTGTCGGTTACCACAATCATCTCCCATGGATTGATGCTTTTGCCCGATGGCGACATCAAAGCGTTGTGCAACAATTGGTCTATTTTTTCTTGTTCTACCGCTTGTTCGGTAAATTTACGGTAACTGCGGCGTTTTTGTAATAATTCGTACATCATATTTTATTGTTGATTCGTTGATTCCTAACGTTTAGCGACATTAAATAGATATGCTACGGATACGGTGATGGCTTGGTTGTTAGAGGTAGAGAAATCTTCGCCTTTGTTGTTCTTAAAGATATTGCCCAAACCGTAATCGTACCTTGCTTCTAGTATAAAATTGCCTGCTTTGGGTGTTCTAACCTCAATGCCAAGACCACCACAAATGCTATAATCAAAAATATTTTCAATCTCTTTTAGTTGTTCTTTTCCTGGATTAACCGAAAATGGGGCAGTAGCCTCGTCGTTTACCAAGAATCGAATTTTAGGCCCTAGGTTGATAAAGAAACGAAATTTTTCTTTGCCAAAGTAAATGTGTGCCAAAAAAGGAATTTCAAGGTAATCCAATCTTCTGCGGTAGGTCTCGCCCGTTGTGGCAGATGTAGAAGACCATCCGCGTTGAGCATAATTCAATTCGGTTATCACACCAAAGTATTTTTGGCCAATGTAACGAAACGTAAAACCGCCGTTGTACATCACCTCAAAGTTTTGGCTAACCGATGGACTAAAACCAACGGTGGGCATAAGGGCAACCCCTTGATTGGTACCAATGCAATATTCGGGTTCGATGTAGGTATATTGCGCCCACAAACTAGGTGCCAATAGCAAACAAATAACGATAAAACCTAGTTTCTTCATGTTATAAATCAGAAATACCGTCTTTGGTTATTTGTTTAATGATGGTGCCCACGTTCCAGTAACCGCCATTGTCCACTTGCTCAAACAAGAAATTCATTTGCAAACCACTGGTTTCGGTCTCGGGCATCAGATGAATAAACTCATCGCCACTTAGTTGATATTGTTGCATAAAGAAGTTACAAATATCGTAGCCAAACAAAGCAAAATTAGGACTTTGTTGAATGGTGGTAGGCAAACCAAACTTGTGTTTCAGCGATTGGTAGAAATGAACAATGCGTGGGTCGTTAAACGAGGTGTAATAGCTAGAGAATTGATATACTTTTGTTGAATACAATTCGTCTACACCCACATTGTTCCATTCAGGGAAGGCAAACAATGCGACATTGGGTTTACGTACTTGATTCATTACTTCGCCCAATTTGCTAAGCGCAACACCGTGTGTGGTAGGCATTACAACAACACATTCTTTGTCGGGATGTTGCGTTGCTACCGAGTCGATTCTTTTAGCAAGATTTACATCCGACATGGTGTTAAAAGAGATGTTGTTTGCTAATATACTGTCTTTTAACTGTTGTTTGAAAGCCGCTTTGTTGTTGTGTGCTGCAATGCTAGGTTCAACAAGAATAATGTGTTTGTCGATAAACAAGGCGCTTAATTTTTCCAACAAATTGCCATAAAAGTTCTTTTGTGGAGTAACCACCTCTAATAGGTATGGGTTGTCGTGAATACCCGCTACATTCGATGTAAAAGGAATAACGGTGGGTATTTTGTGTGCTTGAGCGTATGCTGCCACTAGTCCCACTTGATCTTTGTAGGCAGGGCCAATAATCAAGTCTACCTTGCTAAGCGATGCTTCGTTCAATACACTTTGCAATTTAGCTGCATCTTTGCCAATATCGTATGTATAAAACTCGGTGCTGAATCCTTTTTGTGCCATTGTATCGGCAGCTAGCACGCAACCTTGATAGAAATCAACAAAACGATTCATGCTGGCATCGCGATGTCCTGCATCTAACATAAAAGGCAGCAAAATGGCAATTTTCATGCTGCTGGCAGGGGTCGCCTCAAAGTTGGTTTCTACCTCGTTTTCAGTAGGAATAGTTGCCAATGTAGGACTTTCCACTTCCATCACTTTGTTAGTAATGCTAGGTTGTGGTTCGACTACAGGTTGGCTAACAACTTCAGTTTTAGTAGGTTGTGTAGGAATTTGCAATACTGCACCAATGGTCAAATGGGTAGCCCATGGGTTTAGGTCAAGCAATTCGTCTACCGTGCAGTTGTATTTTTTAGAAAGACTATACAAGGTGTCTTTTGGTTTTACAACGTGTTGGTTTTTACCCAAATTGATAGAAGTGGTGTCTTGTTCTACTGCCGCAGTTTCCGCTTGTGGAATTTTAAGCAGTTGTCCCAATATCAACCCATTTTCAATACCAGGGTTGGCTTCAATGATAAGGGTTTGAGGCACGTTGAAACGTTGGCTAATGCTATAAAGGCCTTCGCTTTTTTGCACGGTGTACAAATAGTAGGTTTTGCCTTCGATGGTCATGGTAGGGTAGTTTTTTGCTATACCAGCCAAACTAACCAGCAATAAACCCACTAAAAATATCCAATAAAACTGTTTTTTCATACGATATAATTATTCAGGGTGTAAAGTTAGTGAAATTAAATGAGAGTTGATAAAGGAAAAGGGGAAATTTGTATTATCTTTGTTCCCATCTATGAAACGAATTATTTTTAGCATACTAGCAAGCTGTTTATGGGCGGTTTCTTTTGCCCAATTTTCTATAACCGATGCCGCGGTAGTAGGCGTTGAGCAAGATAACATTGACAGTGTTTTTGTTATAGACGATGCTGCGGCAGCAAAGTTAACTTATCAAGATTCCATTGCACGTACATTTAACTGGTATAGTTATACTTTAGGTGCTGACTCAGAAGAACTTATAAAAACCGATAGCGATGTAGCTGTTACCGAAATTCCGTTGTTAACGGTTCCCTCTATGGGGTATCATTTGGTGGCAGAAAACATGCCCGATAAATGGATTTGGGTGTTCCAATACGATAGTTTGGCGGTAACTTTTGATTCTATTGCAGTGCACGATGCACTAGAAGACAGATGTACCTCTTACCAAATTGAATTGAAATGGGAGGCAACGCCTTTGCAATACGATACTTTGTTACACAACAAGGTGCCTTTTGAGGTAGAACGTATGATTCGATTAACCTACGATTCTATGTATTATGCCGATGGCAATTATGCCGTAAAAACGGTAACCGACAGCATTCCATTGGCGGTAGATATTACGGTTCCAGCTCCTTTGGATGTAACTACTTATCTAATTGAAGGAGATCAATTTGCCATTGCATTTGATCAAATGCAAAGCATCGAAAGCGAACCGGTAGAAGTGTATGCGGTAGAAACCAATTTAGAAGCATCGGTGCGCATCCGCGAAGAGGCTACCAACGAAGGCGATCGCGACACATCGACCGATAAAAAATTGAGCGGATCGGCTCCGTTGAACATCGAAATTTTAAACCACGCCAGCCCTGCTGCTTTCTTTTATGAGTGGTGTTTATCGACCGATAAAGAATTCAATACCTGTCAAATACGCTCTTCTGAGCAAGATTTTCGCTATACTTTCGAAACGCACGGAACTTACTATTTGCGTTTGCAAACCACCAATAGTTCTACTTCCGATTTGCCTACTCAAAATTGTTTGAGCGAGGCTGTTTATACCGTCGAAATTGTGAACTCTTTGTTAGAAGTGCCCAATGTATTTACTCCCAACGGCGATGGCAGAAACGACGAATTCAGGGTGTCGTACAAATCGTTGATTTCGTTCGATGCCAAGGTGTTCAATGTATGGGGACGCTTGGTGTATGCCTGGAACGATCCTGCTAAAGGTTGGGATGGTACCATAGGCGGTGTTCCTGCTGCAGAGGGTGCTTATTTCTACGTTATAGAAGCGGTGGGTGCCGATAAAGACGAAGATGGAAAACCTATGAAGTATGTTTATAGGGGCGATATCAACCTAATTCGTTAAGCGGAATTTCTTTAATTTCCAATTCCTTTATTTTATCTTGGTCAATCACAAAGCGCACCAATGTGCGTACTTTGTGAAATCCTTGTCTGCCGGCTGCACCTGGATTGATGTGCAAAAGCTGGAGCTTGGGGTCGTATATAACTTTCAGAATATGAGAGTGTCCCGAAATAAAAAGGGTAGTGCCATTGGCGTTTAATTGAGGTAAAATACCCGGTGCATATTTACCAGGGTATCCGCCAATATGGGTGAGCAGCACACGTACTTTTTCTACTTCAAATACGTTTACAAGGGGTAACATTTGTCGGAGTGGGTAACCATCGATATTGCCCACAACGGCTCTGATGGGTTTGAGTGCTTGCAAGCGGTTGTATAAGGACAAGTCGCCGATGTCGCCTGCATGCCAAATCTCGTCGCAGGACGCAAAAAAGTCGGCATATCGGTCGTCCCAATAGCCGTGTGTATCCGATAATAAACCGATGCGTACTATTTTTTCTGATCTTTAGAGGTGGGTTGAGCAGGAGTTTCTTTGCCCATGGTACATGTACCATTGAATTCGGCATGTTGCTCAATGTCTAAAATGCTGGTGTTGATGTCCCCTTTAATTTTAGCGGTCGATTTAAGGGATAAAATTTCGCTTACTACAATGGTTCCTTCTATGTAACCCATCACATCAATGTTCGATGCTTTGATGGTACCTACGATGCTACCAGAATTACCAACAATAATGCGGCCTTTTGAAGTAATAGTGCCTTCAATTTTACCATCATTGCGAAAATCGCCATCGGTAGTAATATCACCTTTTATTACAGTGCCAGCTGCAATTACATTGTGTTCTGCAGCAGTTGAAATTGGTTTCGCCATTGTATTATGAATTTAGGGGTTTTAACAAAAAAAGGAAAGGCGATCTGCATCGCACCGCTCAACCTAATTACCCTTGCTGCGGTCAAGCCCTGGGGGATTCAAAGGGAGCTGGTCGTGCAGAACCTTTCCGAATGCAAAGATAATGCAATATTTTGTATTTGAAAGTCCCAATGTCTGAAAAAAACAAAAAATCGTAAAAATAAAATAGATAATCTTGCCTAACATCATTATTTAATTAACTTTGCATACTAATTGTTAAAATGAATATGACCCCACAAGAAATACGTTCTATAGCCTACAAAATGGCAGCAAAATACGCCTTGTTTATGGGTGCTTTTTTGTTGCTTCGTTTTGCTGTAGAAGTTTCTATGCAGCAGTATCTTTGGTTAACCTTTTTCTACCTTGTGCTGACAGCAGCTGTACCTTTTTATGCTTATCGTTTGGGTAAGAAATTTGTCAAGGAAACCAACGAACCCCTTGTCGGTTTTTCTGATTTTTATACTTTCACTTTCTTTTTGTTTGTTCTTGCATCGCTTATTCTAACCATTGGACAATATGTGTTTTACCAATACATATCACCCAATTACATAGCCGAAATGCATCAAACATTGATGGAGAACCTAAAATTATTGGAACCTCATTATCCTTCATTTAATACCTATCAAGAAATATTGGTAGATTCGCCCATGCCATCGCCCCTTCAAATGGCTACCCAAAGCATTTGGATGTATTCCATTGCGGGCATTATTTTAGGCATTATCAATGCGGCCATCTATCGACATGCAAATAAAAAAACAGAACAAAATTAACCATGGATATATCTGTTGTTATACCTTTATATAACGAAGAAGAATCGTTGCAGGAACTTTTTTTATGGATAAAAAAAGTGGCCGATGCTAACCAATTTACTTACGAGGTATTGTTTATTGACGATGGCAGTACCGATGGTTCTTGGAAGGTAATTGATGCTTTGTCAAAAGAGCACTCAGAGGTAAAAGGCATTAAATTTCGTCGTAATTATGGTAAATCGCCTGCTTTGTATTGTGGATTTGAAGCAGCACAGGGTGATGTTGTCATTACCATGGATGCCGATTTACAAGACAGTCCCGATGAAATTCCAGCATTGTACAAAATGATAGTCGAAGAAAAATACGACTTGGTTTCTGGCTGGAAAAAGAAACGTTTCGACCCTGTTTTTACCAAAAACTTGCCTAGTAAATTGTTCAATGCAACCGCGCGCAAGGTGTCGGGTGTTAAGTTGCACGACTTTAATTGCGGGTTAAAAGCCTACCGAAAAGAGGTGGTGAAAAACATCGAAGTGTATGGCGAAATGCACCGTTATATACCTTATTTGGCTAAGTCTGCCGGCTTTAGCAAAATAGGCGAAATGGAAGTACACCATCAGGCCCGTAAATTTGGCCAAAGCAAATTTGGATTTAATCGATTTGTAAACGGTTATTTGGATTTGCTTACCTTGTGGTTCTTGTCTAAATTTGGCGTAAAACCCATGCACTTTTTTGGCGTGTGGGGCAGTATTATGTTTATTTTAGGCTTTATAGCTGTGTTGGTGGTAGGGGGTATCAAATTGTATGCAATTTGCAACGGCATGCGTGCACCATTGGTAACCGATACACCTTATTTCTATTTGGCTATTTTGGCTATGATTTTAGGAACGCAATTTTTTATTACCGGATTCTTGGGCGAATTGATGAGCCGTTCGTCGCAAGAGCGCAATAAATATCAAATAGAAAAACAAATACGATTGTAATATGGATGCTTTTTTTGAAATTTTGAAATATACTTTGCCTGCAGTATTGGTAATAGTAGTAGTTTGGGAAATGCTAAATAAGTTCTTTAAACAACAAGAGTCACGTCAACGTTACTTGTTGTACAAAGAGAACCAAAAGAATGTAACTCCCATTCGATTCACCGCATACGAACGTTTGGTGCTGTTTCTAGAACGCATCACACCCGATTCTTTGTTGGTGCGTACCCAATCGGATTCGTATACTGCCATTCAATTGCATGCCGCTTTGCTTACCGTAATTCGCGCTGAGTTTGAACACAACGTAGCGCAACAAATTTACGTAAGTTCAGAAGCATGGGAAGTAGTAAAAAATGCCAAAGAAAGCATAGTGCAACTAATCAATGCTTGTGCTGCACAAGTAGATCCGCAAGGTCCTTCGGTCGATTTGGCAAAAGTTATTTTGGCAACCTACGAAAAATCGAATGCAGCACCTACCATGGTGGCTATTTCGTTCTTAAAAACCGAATTGAAAACTTATTTCTCGGCCTAATGAATTTATTAGAACTGATTACCAAACGTTAC
Organism: Paludibacteraceae bacterium; assembly: GCA_017646225.1. Classification (GTDB taxonomy): domain Bacteria; phylum Bacteroidota; class Bacteroidia; order Bacteroidales; family Paludibacteraceae; genus Enterocola. The sequence goes on from JAGCMZ010000250.1 coordinate 11,353, forward strand.
TCGGAGCGTCGTTATAGCCAACAAGCTGTAGCCGATGCCGATTTGGAGTATATTTTGTCGTGTGCCAATATGGCGCCATCGGCAGTGAACAAACAACCTTGGCACATTTACGTGATTAGGGGTGAAAAGTTGGTGCAATTTGGCGATGTGTATCGTCGTGAAACATTCAAAGAAGCTCCTTTGTGCTTGGTAGTAACGGGCAATCACAACGAATCTTGGCACCGAAGCGATGGTAAAGACCATTGCGATATTGATATTTCGATTGTTTCTGATCACATCATCATGGCGGCTACCGAGCGTGGTTTGAATACCTGTTGGGTGTGCAATTTTGATATCGAAAAATGCAAATCTTTCTTGCAATTGCCCGATAACGAAGAACCCATGGTACTTATTCCAATAGGGTATGCTATGCCTGGTACAGAGCCTAATCCGAAAAAGCGCAAAGCCTTAAACGAAATTGTAACTTACATACAGTGAAAAAGTTAGTTGGTATATTGGCGGTTTCTGTGTTGTTTGTGCTAATGGCGTGCAATAACAATTGTTATGTTCCCACCCGTGCTTTGTTGGGCGTGGCTTTTGTCGATTCTTCCAAATTAGCGCCCATTACCATGCAACAAGTTACCATAAAAGGCGAGGGGAACGATTCCATTTTATACAATGCATCGTCCGAGCAAACGGTTTTCTTGCCATTGCATCAGAATCAATCTGTTACCCGATTCGAGTTTTCGTTTTTACGTCACGCAGAAGATGAATCGGTTACCAATTATATTTTAGAGGTAAAACACACGCCTTTTCCTCAACTTATCAGTCCCGAATGCGGTTGCGTGATGTTTCATAGCATCGAAAGTGCGCAACTGTACAATGCTACCGATACATTGGATGTAGAGGTATACAGTACAAACGTTATTAATGTAGAAAGCGATGTCCATCTCAAAGTTTATTTATAGTTTGGTGTGGCTGCTTTTGATGCCATTTGCTGTATTATGCGCACAAGAATCGAGTCATGTAGCCCTG
>JAGCMZ010000251.1 GCA_017646225.1 Paludibacteraceae bacterium
ATATTCCTAATAACAACGGTATGAACAAAGCAATTTTACTAACGGGTGGTAGTGCAGGTATTGGCAAGGCTACTGCCTTGTGTTTGATGAAAAACGGTTACATGGTGTATGCGCTATCGCGTAGTGGATGCGAGAACCAAGAAGATACCCAATCGGGAGGCAAATTAATTTCTATTCAGGCCGATGTAACTCAACCCGAGACCCTACAAAAAGCCGTTGCTCAGATAGTAAACGAACAGGGTGGTATTTATGGTGTTATATGCAACGCCGGCAATGGTATTGCCGGGGCCGTAGAAGATACCTCGCTTGCCGAACTGGAGTACCAATTTGCTACCAATTATTACGGCGTAGTGAATACCGTGCAAGCTTGTTTGCCTCAATTGCGTAAGCAAGGATGGGGTAAAATCATTACCGTATCGTCAATGGCAGCCGTAGCACCTATTCCTTACCAAACCTTTTACTCGTCGGTAAAATCGGCTATTTTGGCCTTTACAGAAGCGTTGAGCCTAGAGGTAAAACCATTTGGCATACAATGTGCTTGTGTTATGCCTGGCGATGTAAAAACCAACTTTACCAATGCCCGAAAATATACACAAGCGTCTAAACTAGAGCAATCGGTGTACACCAAAAACATGCTAAAGGCGGTACAAACCATGGAGAAAGACGAACAAAACGGCATGAGTCCCGACGCCATTGCCAAAACCATGTTGCGTTTACTAAAAAGAAAACGCATGCCCATGCGCAATATCCCTGGCTTTAGCTACAAGGCTTTGTCGTTTATCATCGACTGCGTACCCGCTTCGTTCAAAATGTGGGTAATAGGCAAACTATATTAAATTACCGAATAAACATCGGGTAGGTTGCGGCCTTGTTGGTTGTAGTCCAATCCATAGCCTACAATAAAATCGTTAGGAATAGAAAAACCAACCTTGTCGGGCACAACAGTACTCTTATTAAGCTGAGGTTTATAAAATAGGCTAACCACTTTTACACAAGCGGGTTGGCCTTTTTTTATGCGCTCTACAAATTGTTGCATGGTAAGCCCCGTTTCAATAATGTCTTCTAAAATCACCACGGTTCTGTCTTTTACCTCAACACCTAGGCTTAGTTCTTCTTTTAAACAACCTGTACTTTGTGTTCCTTGGTACGACGAGCATTTTACAAATTGCACCTCGGCAGGCTTGCCATAGGCACGTACAAAATCGGCCACAAATACAAAACTACCCGATAACATACCTACAAATAGTAGGTTTTTAGTTTCTGCTAATTCTTGGCGTAGCTCTTGCGCCATTTCGCTTACGCGTTGGGTAATATCCTTGGCCGATAGGTACAGCTGAAACGTTCTGTCGTCAACTTGGATGGTATTCATGAAAGAAATTGATTTTTTACAATAAACGCTGCGAATTTACAAAATAATCCGTATCTTTGCGCCCATTAAGAGTGGATAAATTTGATTGCTTGCAACCACAGAAAAAAATGCTAAAAGACCTTTTTCCAAAGCCTTCTTTTCACGGCATCTCATTTATCCCTATACGTTTAATTTTTTAATAAATTCAGGTATGGGATATTTATTTTCTTCCGAATCGGTGTCGGCAGGACACCCCGACAAAGTAGCCGATCAAATATCGGACGCTTTACTAGACAATTTCTTAGCACAAGATCCTCAATCCAAGGTAGCGTGTGAAACCTTAGTAACCACGGGCCAAGTGGTGTTAGCTGGCGAGGTAAAATCGACAGCATACGTAGACGTACAATCAGTGGCTCGTAAAGTAATTAAAGGCATCGGTTACACCAAAAGCGAATACATGTTCGAGTATAAATCGTGTGGCGTATTATCGGCCATTCACGAACAATCGCCCGATATTAACCGCGGTGTAGAACGCGAAAATCCCTACGACCAAGGCGCAGGCGACCAAGGTATGATGTTTGGTTATGCGTGCAACGAAACCGCTAATTTAATGCCCATCTCGCTCGATTTATCGCATGCTTTGTTGCGCGAGTTGGCTGCTATTCGTGTAGCGGGCCAAGAAATGACCTATTTGCGTCCCGATGCCAAAAGCCAAGTAACCATCGAATATGGCGACGATAACAAGCCCAAACGCATCGATACCATTGTGGTTTCTACCCAACACGATGAGTTTTTAGCCGATGACGATGCCATGTTGGCACAAATTAAAAGCGATGTAGAAAAGATTCTACTACCACGCGTATTTGCCAAAGACCAACGTTATGCTGCCCTAAACAAAGGCGATTTTACCTTGTATGTTAACCCAACTGGTAAATTTGTAATTGGTGGTCCTCACGGCGATACCGGTCTTACTGGCCGCAAAATCATTGTAGATACCTACGTTGGCCAGTGTGCACACGGTGGTTGTGCTTTCTCTGGCAAGGACCCTTCAAAAGTAGACCGTTCTGCCGCTTATGCAGCACGTCACATTGCCAAAAACATGGTGGCAGCAGGTTTGGCCGACGAAGTGTTGGTACAAGTAGCCTACGCCATTGGGGTGGCTAAACCTACCAACATTTACGTAAACACCTACGGTACGGCAAAAGTAAACTTAACCGATGGAGAAATTGCCGATAAAATTCAAGAAATCTTTGATATGCGCCCAAAAGCCATCGAAGAACGATTAAAATTGCGTCAGCCCATGTACCAAGAAACCGCTTCTTACGGCCACGTGGGTAGAACCCCTCAAGTAGTTACCAAACAGTTTAAGGGTTCAGAAGGCAATATCATTACCAAAGAGGTGGAGCTCTTTACGTGGGAAAAAACAGATTATGTAGGGGCAATTAAAGAAGCATTCCAACTTTAATTAGCAGTAAGCGATAAAAAAGGCAGAACGCAAGGTTCTGCCTTTTTTATCGCTTCTTATTTTTGGTGCTAGCTAAATCCTTAGGCCGTTGTGCTTCTATTGGCGTTGCCGTAATATCCCACGTCTCTTCTACATCCCAGTTGGCCCTTAAGTTTAGCACCTTGGGGAAGTAATATACCTCTTCTGGTTGTTTATGTTCTAGCAAAACCCCGGTATCCCATTTGTCATTGTTATTGGCATCAATAATCATGCGCAGCGCATAACGGTTAGGGGCTAGGTCTTCAAAGGCGGCCTCTCTGTTTACAATACGGCTTCGTTTAACCACTTGTTCTTTGCTATCCAATAACTCTACAATGGCATGTTCGGGCACTACAGGAAATTTAATGTACAAATTAGAATAGTCCTCTAAACGTTTTACATCAAACGGCTTGTTAAAATGTAGGTTGGCATTACCGTAGATGCTAACAAAGGCTGCCGAATCAACGCGCAATTGGTATTTCTTTCCAAACTCTTTTTTAAAGGGTAGATAGGCTTTTAAGGCACAAGCGCTGTCGTTTAATAATACTTGAAATGGAATAGGAATTTCTAACGTATCTTTTACCATAAAGAGTCCGATGCTATCCTTGTAAAATTGTTCTACAGGCTCGTTAAAGGCAAGTTGCAGGGTATCGTATACCTCTAACTTGTTCGATACGTTGTGTGTAAACGTTAGTGGAGTGTTTAGCAATGTGGTGGTTGCTGCCTTTTTTTTGTTTTTGTTGTATGCTTCTACCAATTTTAGGGTATCCCTGGCAGGTATCAGTTGTAGCGCAGAATCGGCAAGCAGGTAATTAATCGCAATTTCCAAGGTGTCTTTTTTATACAATGTAGAATCGGTTATCCAATACAACAATGAGTCGCGGCGTACAATGGGTTCCATACGGTACCAATTGTTCGATGCCAGGCTGTCGTTGAGCAACTGAATGCTAGGAAGGGTATCAATAGGACAGGCAAAACTCAATTGAAAAAGTTTTGCATGGTGTCGAATGGGTTTCTTTAGCAGTTGTCTGCATTCGGGCACTTCTATAAACGATTTAAGCAACAAGTTTTTAGGATAGGTTTCGGGAAATGCATTGACAATAACGCTGTCGTATGCCAGTTTTTCGGGTGTCTTCCAAAGCGTATCGGTAGTTCCGTGCAAGTGCATTTCGGGGATTACAATCGAGTCGAGAAAGGCAATATCAGGTCCCGTTGGAATGTAAAAATTGGTATTGGCCAAGTCTTTTAGGGCATATACACGGTAACTACCGGGCGATACATTTTTTACGGTGAATTCGCCCTTTTCGTTGGTTTTGGCTATGCGATCAAAGGGTTTCTTTAAGAAAGCCGAATCGGAATGATCGCTGTAAATACCCACGGTTAATTCTTTCATGGCTACCAAGGTAGCTGCGTCAATTACCTTGCCGCCAATCTCTAACGAGTCGATGTGATCGCTAGTGGAGAATACGTAAGTAAATGAGTTAAGCGGATTTTTTTCGTTGTTGTCAACAATCGCCTTATTGAATTCGATGGTATAGGTGGTATTGGCTTTTAAAGAATCCTCAAAAACAATGCGTATCTTTTTGCCTGTCGATTTAATGCTAGGCATTACTTGTTGTGGGGGCGATATGGTAACGTTTTGAGCCACATTGTCTACGTTTACCAATTCGTCAAATTCTATTACAAAAACATTTTGTGTAACAAGGGTAGCTCCGTTTTGCGGTGTACAACCTACCACTACAGGTGGTAGCATATCTTTAGGGCCACCTTGTGGACCAGCACCACGGTTGGCGCAGCCAAATATGCCCAATCCCAACGCCAAAATGGATGCGATACAGGCTAGTTTTATGAAGTGTTGTTGTGGTTTCATGTTCGCAAAAGTACAAAAAAAGCACGAATCGGCAAATGCCATTCGTGCTTTGAGCGGGGTTATAACGAATTAACCAACAATCTTTTTAAACAAGTTTTTCATGTTCACTTGTGCATCAATGATGCTGTGTAGGTTGTCAATCGATACACGTTCTTGTTGCATGGTATCGCGATGACGAATGGTTACCATACCGTCTTCTAGGGTTTGGTGATCGACGGTGATACAGAAAGGAGTACCCACAGCGTCTTGACGACGATAGCGTTTGCCAATTGAGTCTTTTTCGTCGTATGCACATTTGAAATCGAATTTCAATTGATTCATAATTTCGCGTGCTTTTTCGGGTAGTCCGTCTTTTTTAACCAATGGCATGATGCAAGCCTTAACAGGAGCCAATACAGCAGGCAATTTAAGTACTACACGGGTATCGCCACCTTCTAGGGTTTCTTCTTGGTAAGCAGCCGACATAATCGAAAGGAACATACGGTCTACACCAATAGAGGTTTCAATAACGTATGGAGTGTAAGATTGGTTCAATTCTGGGTCAAAGTATTTGATGTTTTTGCCCGAATATTGTTCGTGTTGGCTCAAGTCAAAGTCGGTACGGCTGTGAATACCTTCTACTTCTTTGAAACCGAAAGGCATTTCAAATTCGATGTCGGTAGCAGCGTTCGCATAGTGAGCCAATTTGTCGTGATCGTGGAAACGGTATTTTTCATCGCCTAGACCGAGGGCTTTGTGCCAACGGAGGCGGAATTGTTTCCAGTGCTCGAACCATTTCAACTCTTCGCCTGGACGACCAAAGAATTGCATCTC
>JAGCMZ010000252.1 GCA_017646225.1 Paludibacteraceae bacterium
ATTTGCTCACCATCGACTACTTGTGCGTTTGTATAACCAAGAGTATTCATGACAATCTTCGCAACAGTTGCATCACCTGCGGGAGGAGTTACTGGGTCCTCTTCGCCTTCGTTGCCACCTTCGTTGCCTCCTTCATTACCACCTTCATTGCCACCTTCGTTACCACCTTCAGAACCACCGGTATTATCGCCGTCGTAGTCGGTCATGGTGCCATCCATTTGGTATAGTTTGCCGTTTACGCAATCCAAGTCGTCGGTTTGGTTGCCGGTGCCGCCCGAACCATTGTTAAAGATTACTTTCCAATCTTGTGGTTGGTCAATGGTTTGTGAGTAGCAATATCTAAAGATACCGTTACCGATGCTTTCCATTTGGGTACCAGGCCATGTACCAGATATTTTGGTAGCTCCATCGCCGTCACCATACCATGTATAGCAACTTGCAGAAGTCCAACCAGAAGGAGCTTTAAAGTACACGCATTGAGCGCTTGTTGGAGGCGTTACAGGAGTATCTGGGGTATCGGGTGTGTCTGGAGTTTCGCCACTATCACCACCGGTATTGCCACCAGGGTTTTCAGAACCAGTACCTTCGCCTGCTTCGCAATCGCCTTCTGCAATAGTTTTAACCACAGTACCAGTACTGTTGTACATAGCACTTAGTTTTAGGTTAGACAAGTCGCCAGTTTGGCTACCGCTACCATCGTTAAAGATAAAGTTGTAACCACTATAGTCGGCATTGAAGGTAATTTTGTAGTTGCCACCACCTAGGTTTTCCATAGCGGTACCAGGCCATATACCCAATGGTTTGCCTGCGTCATTCCAAATGTAGCAGTTAATAACACTACCCCAACCCGAAGGTTTTTGGAAGAAAATACATTTTTCGCCAGGAGCTACACATGGATCGATAGCAATTTCTGGTTCTTGCGAACCTGCAGAGCCACCGTTGTTAGCAGATCCTTCTTCTTGTTTACCATCGTAAGAAGGTGGCGTGTTAACCACCGATCTAGGACCATAAATGTATTTGCCGTCTTTACCAACTTTGCCATTAACGCTATTTTTGTCAGTTTGTAATACGTAAACACGTAAGTTACCTTTACCCGAGCAAGTAGCCGTTAATTTACCATTGCTAACGGTTTTTACATCGCCAGTAACTACATCAATATAGGTACCATTTAAGATATTGCTAAAGGTAGCACCACCGCTAATGGTTACTAAACAGTAAGAATCGGTAGTAGCATCTTTATAACGACGTTTAAAGGCAAATGTACCATTACAACCGTCGGTGCTATATTGACCTTTACGCAATGCTGGAACCGCCATACGAATTTGGTTTAGGCGTTGGAAGTGAAGGGCCAAAGGATGGTTCAAGGTAGCATTGGCATTGCCACTTGCGCTATAATCGGCAAAATCGGTAACATTGATGTCGCCTGTAATATAACCACCATAATATGCACGACCTGTAGCCGACAAAGGACCGTTAGGACCTTTATCAATAGGCGCACCTTTTTTAAATTGGATTTCGGAACCGTAGTAAATACAAGGAATACCACGGAAAGTAAACATCAACGATGCATTTTCGGCCCAAACATCTTCGCTTTGGTTAAAACGAACGTCTTCTGGAGCACCGTCAGGAGCGTAGTCGTGTGAGTCAACGTAAACTACGTTGTAAGTAGCATCGTTGTAGTATTTATCACCGTATTTAACCGAATAAGCTTCGCCAGCTGTACGGAAGTTCCAGTGCATGGGGAAGTCAATTACGCTAAAGTTATTCCATTTAGAATAATCGGGTGTGTGGTATTCGTTACCGTTCAAGAAGGCATTGTTAGAGTTAGGCAAGTTGCTTTCGCCTGCATAGTCGGTAGCGGTTTGTTCTACCGAGTTCATGTTGGTGTGGTTACCCAAAGCACCTTCTTTTACTACAATGTTATCCCAAGAAGTTTCGCTGGTATCCCAAGCGTAGTTTTTGGTTTCTTTCCAAGTGTAGAAATAAGGCGATGCGTATTGGGTGTTACGATAGGTAACGTTACGTTCGCGCGCACAAACTTCACCATACATAAAGAAAGGACCACCGTTACGTTTTGCTTTGTGTTGTTCTGCCAACGCAGTAAATTGAGGCAAGAACGCTTTGTTAAAGGTTAAACGCGAAATGTGGCCCGATGTGTCGATACGGAAACCGTCCACACCCATGGCAATGAATTTACCATAGCACTCTACCAAATAATTGGTAACAGCAGGGTTCTCGGTGTTCAAGTCCACGCAGTCGCCTGCAATTTGACCGTGCCAACGGCTCGAGTTATCCCAGTTAAAGTGTGCGTAGTGGTGCCAATAGTTGTGGCTATCGTTGTTTTTGCCGTCGGTATTTTTCATTTGAGCCAAACGCCAGCCGTATTGTTGCGCCACGCTGCTCAAATAGTTATCGGGCAATTTACCACCGTCCTTTTTGGTGTAAGGAATCATACAAGCATTGATATCTGCTTGTTTGGTGATGGTGGTGTCACGGGTAAATAGTTTGCACAAATTAGCTTCGCCAAAGTTACCGGTGTGGTTTAACACAATGTCCAAGATGATTTTCATGCCTTTTGCGTGTGCAGCATTGATCAATTCTTGGAAACCTACTCCGTTTGATTCGTAACGATGGTCTACCTTGCTAAAGTCGTGTGAATGGTAACCGTGATAGTCGTAAACAGAAGCATTTTCGAAGATAGTAGTAATCCATACCGCGGTAAAGCCCATGGCTTTGATGTAGTCCAATCGTTCAATCAGACCTTTAAAGTCGCCACGCCAAGGAGGGTCGTTTTGGTTGGCGCCCTGATTGTCCCAACACTGCGTATTGTTCGATTCGTCTCCGTCAAAAAAACGAGTCGTCATTACGAAGTAAATGGACTCATCACGGAAATCGGAGCGAGTGTTTTTAAAAACATCGCCGTAGTTACTTGCTAGCGCCGCTATGGCATTGCCAAACAGCATTACTGCAAGTACCAGGTAAGTTTGCCATTTTTTCATAAGTAAATAAATTATAAAGTGAATTAAATAAATAATCCAGTCCAAAATTTTACAAATTTAGACAAAAAAATGCATAGAAATCACATTTATTATGTTAAAACTGCATCTTTTCTTAATAACTTTTTTGTTGAAAATCTATCCGCTTTTTATTAGGTATAACTCAAAGATATTTGTTACCTTTGCGCATTATATAATTATAAATGGGCAAATCGGTTAAAAATAAGAAAAAAATAGATTGGTCGCAGGTAAAAGATTTCTTTCAAAGCGAAAAAACACGTATCGTAACAGGAATCTTGTTGCTGGTAATCAGTTTTTATATTTTTATTTCGCTCATCTCATTTATCATATCGGGCGATAATGATTATAATTTATTGCACCATACCCTATCCGATTTATCGGCCGAAAAAGCCACCTTTACCAATGCAGGCAGCTCATTGGGCGCCAAAATTGCTAATGTATTCATCAATCGTTGGTTTGGTCTTTCTACGCTTTTGTGGCCTATATTTACAGCAGCAGTTGCCATCCGATTGTTGCATTCCACTCTTAAATACTCGTTGGTAAAAGGGCTTATCTCTACCCTTTTCTTTACCATTTGGTTCTCGGTATTTTTTGCGCTAACCATACCCGTTATCGATGCCATCGATTACTTGCAATTTGGCGGTGATCATGGTATGCAATTGGTAGTATTGGGCAGTAGTACCGTAGGAACAATGGGCATTGCACTTATTCTGCTTACCAGCCTTATTATTTTCTGTGTCATTGGTTTTGTTCAATTCTATCATCGTATAGTAGAAGGTATATCGAATCTATTTAAGCGCAAAAAAGCAGACGATGAAGCTGCAGAAGACGATGCTAACACCGAATTGACCGACGACAATTCATCGGATAATCCTGAAGAAGGCGAAGATGACGACGAAATTGTATTGATAGATCCCGAAGAATTAACAAAACCTGAATCGTCCGAAGAATCGGAAGACACTGAATTGTCCAAAGAAGATGCTGAAGAAGAGAATGATCTAGAAGATGAAGATGAATTGGTAACTCCTGTTGCAACAGAACCTACCAACAATATTCCTTTTGAGGTAACCAATGCGCCTACCACTGACAAACCTGCAGACGATGTCATTTTTGAGGTAGCGAAAGGCGAAGATGCCGGTTCTGAGTTGGTAGACCAATACGGTCAGTACGACCCTACTTTGGATTTGCCTCACTACAAATTCCCTACCTTCGATTTGCTCAAGAAATTTGATACCACTGCCAAAATAGATGCAGAAGAACAACAAGCCAACAAAGAGCGCATTATCAGAACGCTTCAAAATTACGGCATTGGCATCAAAGAAATCAAAGCAACCGTTGGTCCTACCATTACTTTGTACGAAATTGTACCTGCCGATGGTATTCGTATTTCGCGCATCCGTAACTTGGGCGACGATATTGCCCTAAGCTTATCGGCCATTGGTATCCGTATCATTGCCCCTATTCCAGGCAAAGGAACCATTGGTATCGAGGTACCCAACAAGCACGCACAAATTGTGCCCATGCAATCGCTTTTGGCATCGAAAAAATACCAAGAAACTACCTTCGATTTGCCTATCGCCATTGGTAAAACCATTACCGACGAGGTGTTTATGGTAGACTTGGCCAAACTTCCTCACCTATTGGTAGCAGGTGCTACAGGTCAAGGAAAGTCCGTTGGGCTCAATGCGATTGTCACTTCTTTGCTTTATAAAAAGCACCCTTCGCAACTAAAACTCATCTTGGTAGACCCTAAAAAAGTTGAGTTTAGTATCTATAGCGGACTAGAAAAACACTTCTTGGCAAAACTGCCCGAGAACGAAGATGCCATTATTACCGATGTTAATAAGGTAGTACAAACCCTTAACTCGGTATGTAAAGAAATGGACGACCGTAACGACCTATTTAAAAAGGCACACGTTCGTAACATCAAAGAATACAACGAAAAGTTTGTTAACCGCAAACTCAACCCCGAAAACGGACACCGCTACTTACCTTATATAGTAGTTATCATCGACGAGTTGGCCGACCTTATTATG
>JAGCMZ010000253.1 GCA_017646225.1 Paludibacteraceae bacterium
ATTAGACCCAAACGTTGTATTGATGCTAAGTTACGTGTAATCTCGTCTGCTGCACTGCGTTGTTGTTGAATCGTTAGCGTGCTGAGGTAGCGCAAATTATCTTCGGCTGCACGACCAATCAGATCCGACAATTGTTGTGCTTTTTCTTTCTCGCCTAGCAAATAGTAATATTGTACAAACGATGTCGATGAATAGTTGTGTCGAACGGTAGTGCCAGGAATTTGCTCCATGCAGTAGTCCAACGCTTTTTTGGCTTTTTCGAATTCGCCTTCTTTGATGAGTTGTTCAATCAACATGTCGAACATTTGTCGATGTGCACGGCACATGCGTTCGCTGTTCTCGTCAAGGTAAATATTGGGATTATTGATACCGCCAAAAGCAAACTTGTTCATCATGTTATCGTACATAATTCGTGTAGAGATGGTACCTTCTTTGGTGGTTTCTTTATAAGGAACCAAACGATAAGCCAGGCCTTCTAATTGGAAATGGCGTGTCATACCCAAGTGCATTTCAGAACCTACGGTTACAGCAAAATAAATGGGTCGTTCCCAGTTGTTTTGTGCAATCATTTCCAAAATCATTACTTCGCTTTTTGTCAAGTAATTTTTGTTAGAAAGGTCGATAATCATTTCGGTAGCCACTTTATCTCTTTCGGCTTCGGTGACAGCTCCTTGCTTAATTAAGTTGTCTACGTTTACAGGAACGCTGAATTTTTTGCAAGGTATAATGTCGTTGGTGGTAGTGCCTTTTTGTTTAAGCAATACCTCTAGCGCTGCTTTTAAATCAATAGGACCTGCTATGCGGTCTTCTAAACGAACCAACGAACGCACTCCCTCTGCGTAATCGGCACGTTTCCAAGTAATAGGAAGGGGTGCAGATTGGTAGGCAGGACGGCGCATTTGATCAATGTACCAGTCGGTTTGAAGGTACGATAGGTTGCAAACACGTGTGTCGAGCGAAACAGAATCTTCTTCGGTTTCTTGCAAGTACCACAAGGGGAAGGTATCGTTATCACCGTTGGTAAAGATAATGGCATTGGCATCGCACGAGTTAAAGTAGTTTTTACCGAAATCGCGTACCAAATATCGGTCAGAACGGTCGTGGTCGTCCCAGTTTTCGGTAGCCATCAAAATAGGTGCAGGTAGTGCTAGTAATACAGCAGCAGCTGCGGTAATGGCTTTTGCAGTAGAGGCCTTTTTCTTGTTCGATAGATGGAAAATATCGTTCAATAGTTTTGCCAAACCTGCTACACCAAATCCAACCCATATACAAAAAGCATAGAACGAACCAGCGTAGGCATAATCACGTTCACGTGGTTCGTATGGGCCTTGGTTTAGGTATAGAACAATGGCAATACCCGTCATAAAGAACAAGGTTAGGGTAAGCCAGAAATTCTCCATGCCTTTTTTGCCTTTTTGTGTCATGTAGATCATGCCCAAAATGCCCAATAGTAGGGGTAGCATGTAGTATACGTTACGACCTTTGTTATTGGCGTATTCTTCCGATAGTTGGCTTTGGTCGCCTGCTATGAATTGGTCGATAAAATTAAAGCCTGTTATCCAGTTGCCATTGGTTACTTCGCCGTGTCCTTGAATGTCGTTTTGTCGACCGCTAAAGTTCCACATAAAATAGCGCCAGTACATGTAGTTGAGCTGGTAAGTAAAGAAGAACTCAAGGTTTTCGCCAAAGGTAGGAATGGTTACATTCTTTTTGTATCCACATTGATCGTATGTAACGCGTTTGCCTTTTACATTTACCCACGATTCGTAAATGCGGGGGTGATCGCCGCTATTGCTGTGCATACGAGGGAAAATGGTTTTGAACTTGCTGTCGTATTGCACTTTGGTTTTTACATCGGTAACGATGTACTGATCTTTCTCGTTTTCCGATGTTTTTTCTTTCATGCCCCATACTTTTTCGCCTTCTACTACTTTTGGACGGCAATATTGACCGTCAGGGTAAAGAATGGGCTCTGACGAATAATAAGGGCCGTAAAACAAGGGGCGGTCGCCGTATTGTTCACGATTTAAATACGATTTAAGCGCAAATACATTATCGGGCGAGTTTTGGTCCATGGTAGGATTGGCTACCGAACGAACCACAATAAGTGCGTAGCAAGAATATCCCAAAAGCATCATAGCCAAAGCCGTCATGATGGTACTCATAAGACGGATGTTGAGCGACTTTGTACGTACAAAATAGAAAATAATAAAGCCGATAACAAGGAGTCCTATCCACCAACTGCCCATTACAAATGGGATGCCCAATAGGGTAATGGCTAACAAAGATGATAGTTTGATGCGAAAATCGTTGGGGTTATTACGGTATAGTTCTACAATAGACCAAATAAGTATGCTGACAGCCAAGAAGCAATAGAATAGCGCTCCCGAGTTGAAAGGTAGTTCTAATGTATTGACAAAGAACAATTCAATATAACCAGCCAAGTTAATGAAACCAGGAACCAATCCGTATAGAATGAACCCTAGTATAGCAAACGATACAAGCAGGGCGGCTATCATGCCTTTCCATGTGGTGTTGTATTTGCGATAGTAATACACCAACACAATGGCAGGAATGGTTAGCAAGTTTAACAAGTGTACCCCAATAGAGATACCCATGATGTAGGTAATAAGCAACAAATAACGGTCGGAGTGAGGCTCGTCGGCGCGTTCTTCCCATTTTAAGATTAACCAAAAAACGATAGCGGTAAGGAAAGATGAGTAGGCATATACCTCTGCCTCAACTGCAGAGAACCAGAACGTATC